>MAXT01000227.1 GCA_001751225.1 Desulfuromonadales bacterium C00003107
AAATAAGAAAGAGAAAAGAGGAGGCAGCGAGTACGACCCAGTCCGCTCTTTGCTGGTGAATGAAAAATAGAGCGAATCCCATGGCGACGGTTCCTGTAGCGTATCTTGGAATGTCTTGGATGCCACGGTAGATCATGTCTGCTGCCCCCATATAATCTCTAATTTCTGCCATAAATGCTTCGTGCACATTGCGCCATTTCTGGCGCTAGTCTAGGCGGTTGGCAATATTCGTGAATGTATTGTTGACCTTATTACCCAGCAGGGTGATAGCCACAATCGACACGATAATAATCAGAGCTAGCATGACGGCATATTCGGTGGCCGTGGCCCCTTCTTCGCTTACCAATAATTCTTTGACCTTCAGTAGCATTTTGCTCATCTTGTACCTCCTTTGGTTGGTATGGTCCGCCCGTGACCATCGTCGTTTACGATGCAGCGGATGTTTGTTTGCATGGCCGGTTGCTGATGTTTTTTTTGGAGTTGGAAAGATCAAGATGCATAGCAACTGGGGCTCATTGTGCAGTTTCAGTGGGTACCAACAGCCCCTCATTTGGTTTAATGTTAGCGGGGTTCTTTAAGCTGTCAAGCATGCGGGAAGAAGGTAGTGCCAAATAGTTAAATAAAAGACATTAGCTGGATCATCCTAGTGGTATCAGGCAATTAGGTGACTGGCGGAAAAGGACCAGGCTGGTATGATGTGAAAAGAAAACTAAGCCTGTTTGTTCCTTTGATCGGAAGGATGAGACGGAATGCAGTTTATGCGGTTCGCCATTGTGGGAGTTTCTAATACTCTGATCGACTTCGGGGCGCTGAATGGTTTGTTGTGGCTGAACGGTTATCCGGTCGGGCGGCAGCTGCTTTTATATAATGCTTTGGCTTTTATTCTGGCCAGCGGCAACAGTTACCTATTGAACAAACATTGGACTTTTGGCGATGGGCGACCCGCTACCTTGTCCCAGGTAGGACTCTTTTTCTTGCTGACCTCGATCGGCTTACTTATTAATTGCACGGTGATTTATCTGCTGACCTGTTCTGGTTGGTTTTCTCTTGAGGTCATGACCGTTGTCTGGGTCAATTTGGCCAAAGTCGCAGCGACGCTAGCTAGTATGGTTTGGAACTTCTATAGCTATCGCTGGTGGGTGTTTCGCACAGGATCCCATGCCAAGACTGGCCCTCCGGTAACCGCAACGGTCAAGTCGGCGTTCTTTCTTTAATAAGACTCCCTCCCTATTTGTAATCGCTATTCCCTCCTTATCACTGTTTTTGGTAGCGCTGACGTTCTCGTTGGTTGTGCCGGATTTATTGCAGTGAACTGCTGGTTTGTTATGCTTTGCAAAAGCTCTGACGCAGCTTGCCAAGGCATTCTTTTACGGGAGACCTGTAATGACTCGAATCAACAATTTTATCGCAGGCGAATGGGTATTGCCGAGTAATGGTGAATTTGGCCAAAGCATCAATCCTGCACGTATTTCTGATATCGTGACGCGCTATCCTCTGTCTGCTAAATCGGATGTCGATCGGGCGGTGGCGGCAGCCCGGGACGCTTTTCCGGCTTGGCGGGATCTGCCGGCCCCGCGACGGGCTGAAATATTGTACAAGGCTGCTGAAATAATGCAGCGGGCTAAAACGGAATTAGGTAAAAGCGTAACTCGGGAGATGGGCAAGGTCTATTCCGAGGGCTTGGGTGACATTCAGGAAGCCATCGATATGGCCTATTATATGGCCGGAGAAGGGCGGCGGATGGTTGGAGAAACCGTGCCATGCGAACTGCCCCATAAGGACGGTAAGTCGATACGCGTTCCGCATGGAGTTTTTGCCCTGATCACCCCTTGGAATTTTCCGGTGGCGATACCGGTGTGGAAGATCTTTACCGCTTTGATTTGCGGTAATACAGCTGTTTTCAAGCCTTCTTCGGACAGTCCCTATTGTGCGGCGCTGCTGGTGGAAATTCTGGAAGAAGCCGGATTGCCTGCCGGGGTGCTAAACCTGGTTATGGGGAGGGGCAAGCAGGTTGGAGAATATTTAGCGACCCATCCCGGTGTGGATGGGATTTCCTTTACCGGTTCCTGTGCCGTTGGCGAGGCGTTAGCCCAACAGGCAGCAGTTTTGCACCGACCCATTGCCATGGAAATGGGCGGCAAGAATGCCATCCTGATTCTTGAGGACGCTGACCTTGACCTCGCTCTGCCCGGTGTGCTGTGGGCTGCCTTCGGTACCACCGGACAACGGTGTACTGCAGCCAGCCGCATCATCCTGGAGCAGGGCGTCTATGACCGGTTTTTAAGCCGTCTGGTCGAGGCGACCGTTGGTTTACGCCTGGGAGACGGTTTGCTGCAAGAAACCGATATCGGTCCCCTGATCAATAAACAGGGTTTGAATAAGGCTCTTGATTATATAAGCATAGGGCAGGAAGAAGGGGCCGAACTGCTATGCGGCGGCGTGCGGGCTGCTGAGGGGAGCCTACAGGAAGGATATTTTATGCAGCCAGCGGTTTTCGCCAATGTACGCCCAGAGATGCGCATCGTTCAGGAGGAGATTTTTGGTCCGGTGGTAGCGGTCATGCCCTGCGCCGGTTATGAAGAAGGAATCAACCTGATCAACCAAAGCCGCTATGGACTGTCGTCGTCGATCTATACGAACAATGTGAATTATGCCGCCCGCGCAGAAAGGGATATTGACAGCGGTTTGGTCTATATCAATGCCAGCACTATCGGTGCCGAGATCCAGCTTCCCTTTGGTGGTTTCAAACATTCTGGATCGGGTCATCCTGAGGCCGGCGGTCGGATGGGAGGTATAGACTTTTATTCCCGTATCAAGGTGATTTATCGGGATTTTAGTGGCCGTCTGCAAAAAGCGCAGATAGCCGAGGACTCATAATAATGGGTACAATAAGCAGCAGCCAACGTCGTAAAGTCGTCATTATGGGCGCTGGTGGGAGGGATTTTCATAATTTCAACATCTTGTACCGGCAACGACCCGAGGTTGAAGTTCTTGCCTTTACCTCGGCGCAGATCCCTTTTCAGCAAAATCGCCGCTACCCGCCAGAACTGTCGGGCTCCATCTACCCCCAAGGTATTCCCATCGTCGGTGAAGAAGTGTTACCCACCCTGTTGGCCACAGGGGATGTCGAGGTGGTGTTTTCTTACAGCGATATTTCCCACCAACAGTTGATGAGTATAGCGTCTCGCGTTCTGGCCCTTGGCGGCAAATTCAGTCTGCCCTCCGTGAAGCAGACCATGTTGTCGGCAGTGGTGCCGGTTCTGTCCGTTTGTGCCGTGCGTACCGGTTGTGGGAAGAGCCCTCTGGTTCGTTTTCTTTGTAAGCTTCTCTTAAATCAGGGGCGACATCCGGTTGTGGTTCGTCACCCTATGGCTTATGGCGATCTGGAGGGCAGGGCGGTGCAGCGGATTTCAGCTGAAGCCGATGCTCAAGAATCTATCTGGACCCTTGAAGAACGAGAAGAGTTCGAACCTCTATTGAATTTGGGGGTTAGCGTTTTCTGTGGAGTCGATTATAGGGCTATTCTTGACGAAGCTGAAAAGGCCGGGGATTTAATCATCTGGGATGGTGGCAATAATGATGTGCCCTTTTTTCGTTCAGACTTGGAGTTGGTCATTCTGGACCCATTAAGGGCCGGGGACGAAGTTGGATATTATCCAGGCCAGGTCAATCTGCGACGGGCGGATATTTTAGTGATGAATAAGGTTGATCAGGCCAGCCGGCAACAAATGGAGATTGTGCAGGGCCATATTGAATTATTTAACCCTACCGCCGCCTTAATCGAGGGGCGTCTACAGGTGTTTCTTGATGATTCTGAAAGCCTTCATGGGAAGCGTGTGGTGGTGGTGGAAGATGGGCCGACTGTGACCCACGGTGGCATGACTTATGGCGCGGGCATAGTAGCTGTCAGACGTTACGGAGTTCGGGAAATTGTCGACCCTCGCCCTGCAGCACAAGGAAGCTTGTGCGAGGTCTATAAGAATTGGCCACACCTATCTCAGGTGCTGCCAGCCATGGGATACAGCCCCAAACAATTAGAAGATTTGCGACGGACCCTTGAACAAGTGGATTGTGATCTAATCGTTTCGGCCACCCCTGTTGACCTGAATCGATTGCTACATTTAAACAAGCCCTTGGTACAGATACGGTACGAATTTGTTGAACAAAATACCGATGAATTGTGTCAAAAAATTCTTACTTGGTTGCGTCACTGCAAGCCGAAGTGATGTATATTAAATAACCTGTTGGCTAAAGTTAGGGTGGTCATTCGTGCTTCCTTAAATTCTACTTGACAGTAATTGGCAAGAGGGTAGGATACAGCCACTTGATATTTCTGATTATTAGTGTATTACCAGGGCTTCTCTCATGGTAAATCTTAATGTAGAGTCTCATACTCAGTCACTTGTCGATGTTGCACAACAGCTGTGTATCGCCGCTCGCACAGCGCCCAAGGCTAGGGGTAAGGACTTTCTGGTGACGGGCATTGTCAGTGGCGCAGACAAGACCCGGCTAGCCGATACCATGAGGGACATTGCCTGTCGTGACGGTGTGGCATTTTTTGAGCGCGATGCGCAGAATATTGATGATTCGCCGGTGGTTGTGTTGATCGGCACTCGTAAGGAAGTTATGGGCTTGCCCCATTGTGGATACTGCGGATTTGGAGATTGTAAGGAACTCATTGCCTCCGGGGGAGTCTGCGCTTTTAACAGCGGTGATCTCGGTATAGCATTGGGCTCTGCCGTCAGTCGTGCCGCTGATCTGCGGTTGGATAATCGTATTATGTATTCTGCCGGCAAGGCAGCGGTAGAACTCAAAATGCTTGGCTCCGATATCTCCATGGCTTACGGAATCCCCTTGTCTGCCAGGGGTAAAAATCTCTTTTTCGACCGCGGATAGTTGATCGCCATGGTGGAGATGTTCGATATCGTTGATGATCATGATCGTGTTATCGGTCAGGCACCTCGATCATCCTGCCACGGCAATCCGTCCTTGGTCCATCGGGTTGCCCATGTATTGGTATTTAACAGTGCTGGGCAGGTCCTGTTGCAAAAACGCTCCTTTTCCAAAGATGTTCAGCCCGGTCGCTGGGATACCAGCGTTGGCGGCCATCTTGACCCAGGAGAAGATTATCAGGCCGGCGCTTTAAGGGAGATGGCCGAGGAGTTGGGTATTACTAACCAGCCTCTTGAATGCTTATATTCTTATCCTCATCGCAACCCCTTTGAGTCGGAAAATGTTACTTCTTTTTGGCTCTGCTACGATGGGGTTGTTGAGTTTGATCCGCAGGAGATAGAGGCGGTTGTTTTTTACTCCGTGGAAGAAGTTGCTCAAATGTTAGGCAGTGGATTGTTTACTCCAAATTTTGAGCATGAATGGTTTTTGTTCATGGAGTGGGTGATGAAGAGAGGGGGCATAAAGGCTCTATTATTAGATACTTAGGTGCTTTGGTTGCTTAAACAGCGGCTTTAATTTTACTGTTTGTTTTGGTGTAATAGGATGGAGTTAGCAAACCAACAGTCTTGATTTGCACATAAAAGCATCACGGCACAACGGTCTGTGCGTAAAAAATGAGCAAATGGGGGTCTCAGCTCAAGAGGCTTCTTGGGTAGATGGTTCATGTTTTCTTAAAAAACAGTATTGATTCAATGTGTTAGCTCCTTGTTTCGGGTTGGTTAGTCGTTTTGGCAAGGGAATTGCTCAGTCAAGGTATTAATGGAAGAAGAAATCTTGGTTGCGCCCGATTCGCGGTAAGTAGATTTAGGGTAAAAGGCTGGAATTAATCGAGCAGAATATTCCTTCATTTGCCTATTTTTATTCCGGAGGTAAGACAAATGAAAAAAGTTGAAGCGATCATCAAACCCTTTAAGCTAGACGAAGTCAAAGAAGCGTTGAGCGAAAGCGGCATTCAAGGGATCACTGTCAGTGAAGTTAAGGGATTTGGACGGCAGAAGGGCCATACTGAACTCTACCGTGGCGCTGAATATGTTGTCGATTTCATTCCCAAGATTAAAATGGAAATCATTGTACAGGACGATATGGCTGCCAAGGTTGTTGAAGTGATTTCCGAGGCTGCCCGTACTGGTCGCATTGGTGATGGTAAAATTTTCGTCTCAAATATCGAAGAGGTTGTTCGTATCCGTACCGGCGAAAGCGGTGTGGATGCTTTGTAATACCAAGCTATTGAAGCCGGGGGGTATCCGCCGGGTGTGGTTCTGAAAACGCATTAAAAATCTAAAGGAGCAGCACAATGACGCCAAAAGAGGTACTTCAGTTCGCCAAGGAAAATAATGTCCAGATGGTCGATTACAAGTTTCTGGATTTTGTCGGTATCTGGCAACATTTCACCACCCCGGTGAGCGAGTTTGAAGAAGAAGTCTTTGAAGAGGGGCTCGGTTTTGACGGTTCTTCCATCCGCGGATGGCAGCCAATCCACAACAGCGACATGTCCATCGT
>MAXT01000228.1 GCA_001751225.1 Desulfuromonadales bacterium C00003107
ATGCATAACGGCCCGGCCGGTCTGATGTACTCAGACCGGTCGGGCCGTTTTTTTGTGCTTGAGCATCCCGAAAGCGGTCTCGCTTGTGCCACGGTAAGCGGGGCGAGGGAATAACCATTCTGAATATATAGACTTTACGAATGCCAGGACATATACCAATCCCCTACCTCGGCCATCGGTCGATCATGTCAAAAGTCCCGCAAATAGATTTCTTAAAACCAATGGCCTCAATAACCAGGCCGAACGCCAGACTGTTTGGCTATATTTTGTTAATCCTGCTCGGTTTTGCTGTGCCTAGTTCTTTTGGCTTGGCTGGGACAGGGTATGCAGAAAATAGCTGAAATTCCCTTCCTGGGGGAAAGCCCCTTAAGTGCGGGAAGCACCATGCAGCAGCAGTAGCAGCTGCTGGCAGTGGCTCGTGGAGATGAGCCCGCCGATCTGGTGCTACGCAACTTGCAGTTGGTCGACGTCCTTAATCATCAGGTGTATTCTGCTATGATCCCTATCGGCGATGGATGCATCGCAGCCATTGATGATGCCTGTTGCGGTAACCAGGAGCACGATCTGCAGGGAGGTTACCTTTGTCTGGGACTGATCGATGCCTATGCCCATATCGAAACAGCATGGTGCGCTCTGCCAGGTACGCCCGGGCTATGGTTAGTCACGGTTATGGCCAGTCCCCATGAGTTTGCCAACGTCCTCGGTCTGGCAGGGATACTCTGGCAGATGTTTTCTGTTGTCATCCTTGTATGTTGTTACTTTTTAAGCCGGTTTGATCCTTTTTGGGTTGTATTAAAATTTTATATCATGGTACGGTTGTGCGTTAAATGTCTCTTGAGTGAGGGGTTGTGATGACAACAGGGTCTGGTGCCGGAGGAAGCACTGTTGGTTTATCGGTAAATCAACAGGGTTCCCATGTGCTGAAAATAGAGGAATTGAACGAGCGTATTCGCTTTCTGGAGAAAGAGCGGAGCGGCCTGTTTGATTCCTGCTGTGAACTGCGGTCTGGTTACGACACTCTCATGGAGGCCATTGGCGCGGCCAACCAGAAACAAGTTCAGGCTGAAATGTTGAGCATGGAACTGGAACAGGTTTTTTCCTCCTGTGCCGACGCCATGTGGGTGGTGCGTGAGGACAAGACGGTGGTGCGTGCCAATGATGCTATGCTGGCCTTGCTCGGCAAATCGGCAGAGGATGTGGTCGGATATCGGTGTTGTAATCTGCTTGAGGCACCCCTCTATAGCGACAAAAACTCCCCTCTGAAATCAGCTCAGTCTACTATTGCCGCCAAAGAGTACGATGTTTCGCGCAAGTTGCCCTCAGGAGAACAGCAGCATTTCATTGTTACTGCTGCTCCCTTGGTGACTCTGGATGGCACCCCTGGAATCGTGACTCAATTCAAGGACATCACTGATCGTAAACAGGCCGAAGCCGCTCTGGCCAAGGCCAATATCGCCCTTGCTCGCATGGCGCGTTTGGATAGCCTGACGCAGCTACCTAATCGGCGATCATTTGATGAAACCATAGACCAGGAATGGCACCGGTTGGCTCGTGAAGAGCAAGAGCTTTCCCTGGTATTGTGCGACATCGATTGTTTTAAGCAGTACAACGACACCTATGGTCACCAGGCCGGCGACGAATGCCTGCGACAGGTTGCCAAGGCCCTTGGCGACTGTGCCAAACGTGCCGGAGATCTTGCCTGTCGCTACGGTGGAGAAGAATTTATCTTTTTGTTGCCCAGCACCCCTCTAGAAGGAGCGATTAAGTTTGCCGAGCGGGTTCGTCAAGCGGTAGAGGCGTTGTCCCTTCCTCATGGTACGTCCCGCGCGGCGTCGGTTGTTACTCTCAGCCTCGGTGTTGCAACTCAGGTTCCCTGCTCTGACAGCTTGCCGGATATTCTCCTTAAGGCAGCGGATGATGCTCTTTATCAGGCCAAGGACTCAGGCCGCAATCGCGTTGTTGCCGATTGAGGGCCCCGTTTGCTTTCTCCTGTTTCTTTTCTATTCTCATGTCTCGATCCCTGTTCCTCCCCTTGCCGAATTAGTCCTGCACAACCCCTATATTCTTCCCGCCGTGCTTGATTCAGTCGATGTGTCTGACTGTGCTTTTTATCTTTTCGATTTTTAGTGGCGCAAGAAGATGACTGATATAAACAGGACGGGCGTTTATTGGGGTTCATTCCTTTTAGCTCTCGAATTGTTTATAGAAAATGTTACCATTAACGAGATGGTCAAATTACAAGGCTTGGTGCTTTGTCCTTGATAGGGAATGATTATGACTGAGGTTAAGTGTGGGAGATACCGGCATTACAAGGGGCCGGAATATTTGGTTCTTGGCGTGGCTCGACATTCGGAAACAGAAGAGGAACTCGTGGTTTACCGCCCCCTTTATGGCAAGGGAGAGTTGTGGGTTAGGCCCTTGAAAATGTTTATGGAAAAGGTAGAGAAGGAGACGGGAACTGTTCTTCGATTTGAATATCTAGGAGAGGGTTCTTGCTGAGTTTAGCTCCCTAGGGCTGTGGCTTGTTTATGGCCGGAGAAGACTATGAAGATTGTGGTGCTGGATGGTCAGACGCTCAATCCCGGGGATCTTGACTGGACAGATCTCGCTGCCTTAGGTGAATTGCAGGTTTATGATCGCACAAAGCCTGCGGCGCTCCTGGAAAGGGCCGCAGGGGCCGAGATACTGTTGACCAACAAGGTGGCTCTCGACAGTTTTTCGATCGAATCACTGCCTAAACTACGGTATATCGGTGTTCTGGCCACGGGATACGATGTGGTTGACCTTGTTGCGGCGCGTCGCCATGGTATCGCCGTAACCAATGTGCCTGGTTACAGTACTCCTTCCGTGGCGCAGATGGTCTTCGCGTTGCTGCTGGAGATGACCCAGCAGGTAGGTTACTATAGCCGCCTGGTGCTGCAAGAAGGACGCTGGGCAGGCAGCCCTGATTTTTGTTTTTGGGATCGGCCATTGCGGGAATTGGCGGGTCGGCATCTGGGGTTGGTGGGCTTCGGCCAAATCGGTCGTCAGGTTGCCCGCGTGGCTGCAGCCTTTGATATGAGGGTGCTGGTTCATACCGCCCATCCGAACAAGTACCGACGCTGGCAAGAGACGGAAGGCATTGTGTTCTTAGGTCTTGAACAACTCTTTTCGCAAAGCGATGTTGTGAGCCTGCATTGTCCCTTGACCTCAGATACGGTCGGCCTGGTCGATGCTTCTTTGCTTCAATTGATGAAGCGGCGGGCGTTGCTTATCAATACAGCTCGTGGTCCCTTGCTCGACGAACAGGCGGTGGCCGCCGCCCTTAACGGTGGGCGGTTGGCAGGCCTTGGTATCGATGTCCTGTCTAGCGAACCTCCCGTAGGGGACAACCCTTTACTGACTGCGGCCAATGTGCATGTCACTCCTCATATCGCCTGGGCTACCGAAGAAGCCCGCGGTCGCCTGTTGGACATTGCAGTTGCCAACATCAAGAATTTTTTAATCGGAGAGCCAGCCAACATGGTCAATTAACTGAGGGAATGGGACAAATGGCAATGCTTCTTTCTATCCGTTTTGCTCGGTTTTTTATGGTTCTGGATTGCAATTATTGGGTTGAGCATTGGCGTGATCTTGCCAGGGAAGTCCGGTATGATAACTCGTGATAAATTAAGCTTGAACTATGATTTCCCTTGAAAATTCAATGAGTTGTTCTGTTTGAACGTTTTTCATTCGTTGTGTTTGTAGGGTTGTGGCGTGTTGCCAAGCCCTTATTTGTGTAACTGATTGTATTTCAACATAAAATATATTATGCTTAAAAAATAGGCAGGTTGTTGGGGGTGCCGAAGAGAGCTGTGGCCTCAGGGTTGTGTACAGCCTTATGCACAGGTCTTCCACAGTTTTTGTTGAAAAGTAACCAAGGGTCCCGATTGGACAGGGTTTTTTTAGTTTTTGGTTAGGTCTTTTGCTTCCTGCCAAAGATTCTCCATTTCCGCTAAAGACGCTTGTCGAAGTGATCGTCCGCATTTCTCAAGAGAGCGTTCGACATGCCTGAAACGGAAGATGAAGCGGCCGACTGTTTTGCGCAATGCCTCTTCGGCATCGATCTTTAAATAGCGACCGAGATTGGCGGAGGCAAACAGCAAATCGCCGAGCTCGTCTTCGATTGCTTGCTGGTCGTCTTCTTTGAGGGCCTGTTCAAGTTCGGCCATTTCCTCACGTACTTTGGCCAGGGCGCCATCGACTTCCGGCCAATCAAAGCCTGCTCGACTGGCTCGTTCGGTTAATTTTCTAGCATGCATTAGTGCTGGCAGTCCTGGAGGAATGGAGCCAAGGGTCGTCTCGCTCTTGAGTTGCGATCCCTTTTCCCGTTTTTTGATGGCTTCCCATTGTTCGGCTACGGCGGCTGGTGTGATACATTCACTGTCAGCGAAAACGTGCGGATGGCGACGCTCTAGTTTATCGGCTATACCGGTGATTACATCGACCATGCTAAAATCACCACGCTCTTCGTAAATACGCGCATGAAAGACGATTTGCAATAGCAGGTCACCGAGTTCTTCGCAAACCTTTTCCGGTTGACCGCTATCCATGGCCTCGAGGGTTTCGTAGCATTCTTCCAGCAGAAAGGGCTTGAGTGTCTCCGGTGTCTGTTCTACGTCCCATGGGCAGCCGTTGGGTCCTCGGAGTCTTGACATTATGCTGAGCAGGCGTTGCAGAGCTTTTGCGGCCTGAGTCTGTTTCATGGTTTCCTCCAGGTGGTTTGGGTGGTTGTTGCAGCCTGCCAGTGGGCAGAGGTATGTTTCTATT
>MAXT01000229.1 GCA_001751225.1 Desulfuromonadales bacterium C00003107
ATCTCACCTTCATGGATTCAATTATCGTTTCCGGTTTTCTGGTGACTAGCCTGGTGCTGGTATTTAACGTGATCATCCGGCGCCTGGAACTCACCGGCATGATCAACTGGGTGCAGAAAATCGACCAGTACATGCTGTGGATCTATCCGCTCTTTTATCTGGCGGCGGTTGTGGGCGTCACCATGCTCTTCGACTGAGTTTCAGCCCCGCCAATGCATGCTGCTGCTTTCAGGTCAAAAGCCAGGTCGTTTAACAAGCATCCACTTACACAGGTGTTGTCATGATGTTACGAGTCGTCTGCATAGTTCTTGCCGGTCTGCTGACCGTGGCCTGCGCTAAATCGCCCGCAATAAATTCCACAGCGGAGCGCCTGCCGGATCTCAGTGCCTACAGCACCTACCAGTGGCAGCAAAACGAGCCGCAGGCCACCATCAATGCGGTGGCCGATGATGAGCTCGACGGCATCATTCGCAATGTCATTGCCTATCATCTGGAACGCAGAGGTCTGCAGCAGGCTACCGAGAACCCGGAACTGCTGGTCGCTTATCGTACCAATCTGCGCCAGACTTACAGCGAGATGCCTTTCAGCAGGGGCAAGGCCGAAGCACGGGAGGCAGCCCCCTGGGCCGCAACGAGCCAAGAACCGGAGGGGAGCCTCAGCATCGATCTGATCGACTCGGCCACTCAAAAGCGTCTCTGGCGGGGCACGGCTACGGCGGTGGTTCGCGATGCTCAGGAGGCTCGAGGTAGTGTTCCCGAAGGGGTGCGGGCCCTGCTTGGGGAATAATTTCGGAGCTTTATTTAAACCCCCATTTTCCTCGCCCATTGACGGGGGTGGGGGATCAGTGGAGTGGAAATTCCAGCGATCGTCCCTTGGCACATTCCCCGGTGGCCTGGCGGGGTGCCGATGACGAGGGATGGTGCCCCCCCGTGGATATTTTTAGGATGGTCACGGCAGATGTTTACTTTATATCATTCCCTGCTAGCATTAAGATTACGTGCGCAGGGGCCCTTTTCCTGCAGTGTTCACACTAATTCAATGGAGGATGATATGAAAAGATGGTGGCAATGGTTCTCACCGGTGGGCATTCTGCTGCTTGCTCTGGCCGGGTCCTTATGGATCGGGGCCAAACCGGTTCAGGCGCAGGATATCGACCTGACGATGACGGAAAGCGGCGGAGTCAAGACGTCGGTCTTTGGGCTCGGCGTGGGATTTGCGCCGGATTACGAAGGCTCTAATGAGTACAAAGCGATCCCCCTGGTGCAGGCTCATGTGAACTGGAACCAAGGGTACTTCCTCTCCTTCCTCGGAAACACCTTGAAGGCCAACATCATCCCAAGCCAGAACTGGCATCTGGGTCCCTTGTTGCGTTTCCGGATGGAGCGGGACGACGTTGAGGATGACGAGGTTGATGAGATGAAGAAGGTCGACTCCGCCATTGAAACCGGTCTCTTCGCCGGTTATAGCGGTGAGCACTGGATGACCAGTGTGTCCGTAGCCAAAGACGTGGCCGCCGGCCATAACGGCGTAGTGGGGGAACTGGGCCTGGGCTACAAAATTCCCTTTCAGACTATGGGCCATATGACTATGTTCGCTTCGACCACCTATGCCGATAGCGACTATATGACGACCTACTTCGGTGTTGATGCGGCGGATTCCGCCAGCAGCGGCCTCAACACCTATGACGCCGACAGCGGCTTCAAGGATGCAAGCGCCGGGATAACCTGGCAGTATAACTTCAACCGCAATTGGGGAATGCTGGCCGTGGCCCGCTATACCCGACTGCTGGATGACGCCAAGGACAGCCCGGTAGTCGATGATGAAGGCAGTGCCGACCAAGGACTGGTCGGCGTAATTTTCAACTACCGCTTTGCTAAAGAGCCCGCGCCGATGGCGGTGCTGGACAGCGATGGCGATGGCGTGCCTGATGACCGCGACCAGTGCCCCGATACTCCCTATGGCGTGACGGTCGACACCAACGGCTGCCCCATCGACAGCGATGGTGACGGCGTGCCCGACTACCTTGACCAATGCCCCGACACCCCCATGGGAATTCAGGTCGATGCCAATGGCTGTCCCTTCGACAGTGACGGCGACGGCGTGCCCGACTATATCGACCAGTGTCCCGACACTCCGGCCGGTGCTCCCGTTGACAAGGTCGGTTGTCCCCTCGATACCGACGGCGATGGCGTTCCGGACTATCTCGACCAATGCCCCGGTACTCTCAAGGGAGTCCAGGTCGACGAAGTCGGCTGCCCCCTGAACATGACTCTGCATATCCAGTTTGACACCAACAAAGCGGACATTAAACCGGCCTTCAAAGCGGAGCTCGATAATGCCGCCGCGTTTATTCAGAAGTATAAAGAAGTGCCGCAGATTATCATCGAAGGCCATACTGACTCCCAAGGCAAAGAGGCTTACAATCAACAGCTCTCCGAGCGCCGGGCCAAAGCGGTAAGGGAGTACCTGGTTGCCAACTATCCCATCGACGCCAAGCGCCTGATTGCTGTAGGCAAAGGTGAGGTGATGCCCGTTGCTGACAACGCCACAGCGGCCGGCCGTGCTGAAAACCGCCGGGTGGAAATCATCTGCTGTGCCATAGCACCTAAGTAAAGCTTTGCTTTGCTGAATAAAGTTGAACCGCCGCAAAGGGGCTGTTGCAGAAGCGGCAGCCCCTTTGCTTTTTTAATTAGTTCAAGGAGACAAAACTATGAAAAAAATCATGATTTTGGTCGGGTTGTTGGTATGGCTCCAGGGGCTTCCTGCCATTGCAGCCGAAGACCCCCTCCTGCAAGGTGCACAAGGGGCGCTTGATACCTTTGTCGAGGGGTGCCAGCAGGAGCTGACAACCTTCTGCAAGGATGTCACACCGGGTGAAGGGCGCATCCTTGCTTGCCTCTATGCTTTCCAGGATAAGGTTACGCCCCGTTGCGAGTACGCAGTCTACGACTCGATCGGCCAACTTGACCGGACGCTAAACAACCTTTCCTACGCTATCGGTGAATGCCGCGATGACCTCAAAAGCCACTGCGCCGACATCAAGCCAGGGGAAGGGCGCCTGCTCGACTGCCTCAGCAAAAATGAAGCAAAGGTTAGCCGCCGCTGCAACAACGCGTTGAAGGATACCGGTCTGAAGAAATAGGGCGGATACCTCAGGGTAACGCTGCCTGTGACCATCATCCCCTCGGCCAAGGAAGATATCTCTGCTCTCTTCTTTGACCAGAAAGGCCTGTTGGCGGGGATTCGGCGGCAAGGTTCGAAAATAAGCAAGATCAATCCCGACTACGGCGGAGCCTTGTGCAAAATGTGCATTTATTAATCGCTGCAGGCCAAAAGGAAAAAGGGCTCGAAGGTGAGCCATTCCGCAGCATTCGGGCCTCTGAAGATCACCTTGATGAATTACTTAAGATTTATGGCTGAAAGCATACGCTTGCCCTAAGGACTATTCATCCAATGCAACCAGATGATTCAACCATTCGGAATCTGCTGACCACAAATTTCACCGAAGCGGTGGTTCGTCTCAGCCTGATCGCCTTGTTGGCGGTCATGTGCGTACGCGTCTTTGCACCCTTTGCGGATCTGATGCTATGGGCCTTGATTCTGGCCGTCGCTCTCTATCCGTTGCATCAGCGCCTGGCAAGGTGGCTCGGGGGGCGACAGAGGTGGGCGGCAATACTTGTGGTGCTATCGGGATTGGTGTTGATCGGCGTGCCTACGGGGATGCTCGGCGACTCCTTCGCCCGCCAGATGCATAAAACTTATATCGCCTTCGAGAACAACGCGGTCAATCTTAAGTCACCCGACGCGGCGGTGGCTGATTGGCCCCTCGTCGGCCAGCAAATTTATAGCGCATGGAGCGCGGCTGCCGACAATCTACCTGCGTTTCTGCAAAAAAACCAGGAGCAGCTCAAGACTGTGGCCAAGCGCGCTCTGTTGGCCGCGGCGAACACGGCCGGCT
>MAXT01000230.1 GCA_001751225.1 Desulfuromonadales bacterium C00003107
CCGCCCTCTAAAAGAGCAAGGGCCGCTGCATCCAGAACGCTCAAGTGATTCTTGGCTTCGATTCCAGCAACCTTAAGGCGCTCCAGTAGCACCTTATTATCCAATCCCAGCTTTTGCGCTAATTCGTAAACTCGCATTTTGTCACCCATCAGGCCTCTCCCGCAATCTTCTTGTATCTTAAAATTTCATTATTTATTGTCTCCGCAAGCGGGCCAGAACGTAGCGCAACAACGCTTCGCTCCCCCTTGCCCATCAACTGCCCCATATAACCCTTGTCAAATATGACATGGTAGGGGACCCCACGACTTTCTGCTATCGACGCCACCTTACTGGCAATAGTTGGAGACAGATCTTCACTTAGCAAAACCAGGGATAGATCGGAATCTCGTCCCAACTCGGTCATAACCAGACGACTGCCGGACCTAACAATTCCAGATTTTCGAGCCATTCCGACTAGATTGGCTACGCGTTGCCTGACTTGGTTAACCAGGGACTCTTTCAGGGCCTCGCAAGTCGGCGACACACAGGGCCCAGTAAAAATACGCTCGAACTGTTTGCGCTTGACTGCAGTTTCCAGACAAGAGATTTCACAACAGGTATACCCCCCCCGACCGGGCAATTTTCGCCCGTAGTCGACTAAAACCTCGCCCTGCGGGGAGAGAACATACCGCACCAAAAGTGACTGGTCAAGAACCTTACGGCAGGCAATGCAACTGCGCTGCGGCCCTGGACGACTTGCTATACTCAATCCTGGCCCCGCTCCTCATCGGCAACTTCTTCATCGACCTCGGAAGCAGCCTCGTCACTATCGGAAGCAGCCTCGTCACTATCGGAAGCTGTCTCTTTGTTCAGCGGGCTAGTGCCATCGGAAGGTTCTGGGTCCGACTCGGCAATTGGGAGATCAATTGATTCGCTATCTCCTGCCTCGGCCTGCACTTCTTCACCCACCTCGGCGTCCCCTGCCCCTTCGTCAACCTGACTGGTTGCATCAGTAAACTCTTCCATGGCAGCTTCCGCTGCCCGGCTTTCGCTCTTAATATCGATATTCCATCCCGTCAACTTGGCCGCAAGACGGACATTCTGGCCTTTTTTGCCAATGGCCAGGGAAAGTTGATCGTCCGGCACAATGACTTCGAGGGATTTCATTTCATTGTCGACGTAGATTCGGGTCACCTCAGCAGGAGACAGAGCCGAGCAGGCAAAGCGACCGACATCCATGGTCCAGGGAATAATGTCTATCTTTTCCCCTCGCAGTTCGGAGACGACATTCTGTACCCGCGAACCGCGCATACCGACACAGGCCCCCACCGGATCGACGTCAGAGTCGTAAGACGCTACAGCAATCTTGGTGCGACTGCCGGCTTCGCGAGCGACCGCCTTGATCTCAACGATACCCTCGGAGATCTCAGGCACTTCGAAATGGAATAGCGCAGCTACCAGATTGGGATGGCTACGAGACAGAATGATCTGCGGTCCCTTGGTGGCCATCTTAACTTCGGAGATATAGACCCGAACACGATCGCCCTGGCGATAATTTTCCCGAGGTACCTGCTCCCGATGTGGCAGCAAACCCTCTGACATGCCGAGATCCACAATGAGATCGCCTCGCTCATATCGACGAACGATGCCATTGACCAGCTCACCGACACGGTCTTTGAACTCATTAAAGATCTTTTCCCGCTCGGCTTCCCGCACCTTTTGAATAATGACCTGCTTGGCGGTCTGAGCGGCGATACGGCTAAAGCTGCCGGCATCCATCTTCATTCCGAGGGAGTCACCAACCTGCACCTCAGGGTCGATACCCCCGGCTTCCTCCAGGTCGATCTCCTTATAGGAATCGAGCACTTCATCAACCACGGTGACAAACTCAAAGATCTCCACTTCACCCAACTCATCGTTGTAATGGGCTTCAAGGTCACGGGTGTTGCGAAATTTTTTATTGGCTGCAGACAAGACCGCGGACTCAAGCGCTTCGACCAAAACGGCACGATCGATACCCTTGTCCTTAACGACCTGATCAATAATATGATTTAGATTTTCCAGCATTTTAACTATATCCCCCTAGTTTTCTATACTTGTTCACGGCCGGGAATAGCGGTCATAAACCTTAAAACTCAATTTCCAGGTTGGCGCGCTCGATATCACACAAGGGCAACTCAACGATACCGCCTTTTTTATCCATCTGCTCAAGCAGCACCAAGCCATCTCGCAACCCAAGCAACTTGCCGACGAAGGTCTTACGTTGCTGCCCCCGTTGATCCGGGTCGCACTTGCCAGACATCTTAATCCTGGCAAGACGCATGCGAAAACGCTCGTAGTCAGCAGGCCGAGTCAACGGTCGATCGATACCCGGTGAGGAAACCTCTAGCCGGTAGGCAGAAACGATCGGATCCTCAACCTCGAGCAGCACACTGACTTCGCGGCTGACCTCGGCACAGTCATCAAGGTTGACCCCGCCCTCCTTGTCAACAAAGAGGCGCAGCACCATGTCCCGCTCCTCCCGACGATATTCCAGAAGAACCAGTTCGAACCCTTTTTCAGCGAGAACCGGCTCAACGAGTTTGGATATTCTGTCGATAATGGTACTACCTGACATAACACTAAGCCCTGAAATAAAAAAAGTGAGCTGCGAGCCCACTTTTTAGTGAACAATAATTATCCTTCACAAGTACCATAAAGATCAGCTATCTGCAAGAACAATTTGCACTTACAAGGATCACTCTGCTTGCGATGTGGGCAGCAGTTGCAGGGAGTTGAGAATCTGCTCCATTTCAACTTGATCCCGCGGGTCGCGCAGCGGGTCAGTGTAGTATAGGTAGAACCGGTAAGGGGCTTTATAGCCGATGAGGCCGACAAATGATCGAGCCTGCCCGTCCAAAAGATAACGGGCTTCAACCCTGCATGCATTCGAAGATCCAACTATAGATGACGAAGTAATCCGGCTCTCCAGGTTAGTTACCCCTTCTTCGTTCGCCAGCGCCAGCAGGGCACCGTGGGCCGAAGCTTGCAGTTCACCACGAGTCTGGCCAGTCTTTTCCTGCCGCCGCGAACTAAAGTCGATCATCAGGTAGGCACCGCTATGCTCGTTGGACACGTATCCTTCGTTAACCGACAATCTTTTCCGAGCAAGCAACAACAATTGCTTATCGTTGATTTCGGGAGCAATGGTCGCAACTTCCTGCCGCAGATGATCGATCATCTTTTGCGCAATAAAGTCTGGCGCTTCTGTACTGAACTGCCAGCGAAGACTCGGCAAGGCCAAGGCCAACTCCAGACGGTTGTCGATCTGCAGGCGATGCGTAGGCGTTGGCTTGAGTACAGGGGCACAACTGCTGAAGACCAGCAGTAAGACAACGGAGGAGAACAACACTCTATGCATGACAGCTCCCAGAAAAATAACGGCACACCTCACGCCGCCCAAGCAAAACAACGGCACGGAAGCGTATAGAAAGAGGAACCACAGCTAGCCTAGGCCACGGCACTTTTGCGACGCAACAGGCTGACGCTTTCGATATGGTGGGTCTGAGGGAAAAAATCAAAAGGCTGACTCCATTCCAGGCAGTAGCCGTCCTGCAGTAACGGTTGCAGATCCCGCACCAAGGTCGGAGGCTCACAGGAGACATAGAGAATATGCCGAGGACGCAACACCTGCAACTCCTTAATGACGCCAAAAGCACCGCTGCGAGGCGGGTCAAGCATAACCAGATCGAAACCGGGTCCGCTTGACAGTTGACTGGCTGCACCATCGGCCGCAAGATGATGAAAAAAGGCGTTATCTATACCGTTACGCTGAGCATTCACTCGGGCCTTGGCAATGGCCGGGGCAAAGCCTTCCACTCCGACCACTTCCCCGACACGGCGTGCAACGGGCAGGGACAAGTTGCCCATGCCACAGTAAAGATCGAGCACCCGCTTTGCTCCGCATTGCTGAACTGCATCGACAACCGTTTCGGTCATTGCGCGATTCTGCTCAAGATTAACCTGGGCAAAGCCACCAGGACCGTAGGCCAAGGCCAGAGGCGGTTCGCCGACGCGAATGCATAGATCTTCTTCCCCGCAAACCAATTGCGGCTTGTTCTTGCGACCTCCCTGTAAAAACAGGGAGATACCTACATCAGAGACCCGAGGGCGAAGAAAGTCGGCGACGGCCGCACCCTCCGTGCCGAGATAATGCAACACAGCCCGAACTTGACCGTCGTCACCAATCCCCAGGTCCAACTGGGTCATGCGGTGACTATGACGGAAGCCGTTGAGCGCCTCGCGGAATACACTGGCAGCCTGATTAAGGCTAGGATGCAGGATCGGACACTTCTTGTGATCAACCACAACATGACTGCCGCGGCGGTAAAACCCCATGACCAATTGCTGGCCCGTAACCTGTAGCTTGAGTTGAGCCCGGCTGCGGTAATACCAAGGTTCGACAGCTGCAACCAATGGCCGGATCAGCGCCCTATCAGCCCCAGCCTGACGATGGAGAAGATCAGCAAAGATCTGTTCTTTCCAGGCGCCCTGGACCTTATAAGGCAGGTGCTGCCACTGACAGCCTCCACATTGGCCAAATACCGGACAGGTCGGGAGGCAACGCTCTGCAGAGGCCTCCAGCACCTTCTCCAAACGGGCCTCGGCAAAACGCTTTTTAGCTTTAACCACGCGGCAACTCACCCGATCACCCGGAGCTGTCTGCGGGACAAAAATGACCTTGCCGTCGTGATATCCCAAGCCGTTGCCACCGTAGACCAGGGATTCTATATACAGATCATCAATAACCTGACTCATGCTTGTTGTTCCGTCCCTTTGCGCCGCTCACGCTCAAGCCAGTCAAGGCGACTCCACAGACCCCGCAAAATGCGGACTTCCCGATCGTTAAGTCCGGCACGGCCAAAAACACGCCGCAGGCTGCGCAGGATATGGTCCGGATTTTGTTCATCCAGAAAACCGATATCACAAAGAGTGTTCCGCATGTGCCCATACATGCTCTCGAGCACCCTGTTGGTAGCCAGTTTTTTACGCCCTCCCGATTTTAGCTGAACGGTAGCCTGGGCTTTGCCAATTTCATAAAGGCATAGCACTACCGACTGGGCCAGGTTCATGGAAGGTAACTGATCGCTGGTCGGTATAGTGATAAGTCGCTGACAAAGATCCAACTCTTCGGTAGCAAGGCCCTTGTCTTCACGGCCGAACACCAGGGCCACCCTTCCCTTCTCGGTCCAAGGCGAAAGATAGCTGGCCGCCTGATCGGGATGCAGAAAATCTTCGCGATATTTGCCGAAGCGCCGCGTGGTTGCCAAACTCAAATGGCAATCTTGCAAGGCATCTTCCAGACTGGTAAATATGGTTGCCTCTTCCAGTAAGCCACCGGCCTTAACCGCCATGCGTCTCGCTTCATCACTCAGATGATCGGTCCGTGGATTGACTAGACGCAGATCATTGAAGCCAAAATTCATCAT
>MAXT01000231.1 GCA_001751225.1 Desulfuromonadales bacterium C00003107
CACCTCACCCAAACACATACGCTGAAGGTATCCCTTCAAATTAAGTGGTAACATTCGACTGTGACCGGTTTTTCGACTTTTCAGGTAGTCTCTTTCACAGCACAATCACAAACGTACTCCCTTCCCCGACCTTGCTCTCAGCCCTGATGCGCCCGCCGTGCCCCTCAATTATTCCCTTGCAAATCGCAAGTCCGAGGCCTGTTCCGCCGACCTCGCGTGTCAATCCCGAATCGACCTGATGGAACTTATCGAATATCAGATCCAGTTCTCCCGGTGGAATCCCGATTCCTGTGTCGCTGACCCTGATCTCCGGATGTCCATCCACAGTCCGCGCCTGAATATGGATCTTGCCTTTCTCAGTGAACTTCAGTGCATTTTCGATCAAGTTCACGAAGACCTGCACCAGCCGGTCATGGTCTCCGGTGATCTGTATCGATTCACAATCCAGATCGATGTGAATCGGGATTCCTTGTTCATCTGCTATCTTTTTCATGCTCTCTGTAGATTCCAGGATTATCTCATAGAGATCGACCGGCTCAAGATTGAGTTTTAGGTTCCCGGTCTCAATTCTGGATATATCAAGTAGATCTCCAACAAGCCGATTCTGACGCTCGACACTCCGATCGATGATCTGGAACATCTCATTTTCGGTGTCAGCATCCTTCTCAGAACCTGATAGTGACTTCAAAACATCCATCGAGATCTTCATGGACGTGAGCGGGGTCTTGAGTTCGTGGGAGACCATCGAGACGAACTCGGATTTCAGCCGGTCAAGTTCCTTTAATCTGGTGTTTGCTGATGCAAGTTCCATATTCGACATTCCCAGGTCATTTGTCTTCCTCACAACCTCTTTTTCCAGATCCCTGTTCCATCTGGAGAGGATCAGGACGATTCCACCGCTTCCGGCAAGGATGATTGCAATGACGATGGTTACGAATAGTATCTGCTTCCGATAGACCGAACGCACCAGTACCTCTGCTTCGCTCTCGGGAACTGTGGTTGCAACCGACCAGATGCGACCACGCCAGACGACCGGCGTGTATGTCACGACCATCCGTTTCCCGGTATTTTCATCGAAATAATAGCCAACGCCCTCATCTCCCGGCATCTGATCTCTCAACACGTCTGCATAAGATGAATTATTCTCGCAGAAGAGCCCGATGTATTTTTCGCTGATGATTCCTCTGTGTGTACCATCGTAGAGGCACCGCCCGGAGCTGGTGATCATGTAAGTATGCCCATGCCCTTTCGGGACAGTATCGGCAAGAAAACGCGCGGAGAGTGTGGATATCTCGATCACTGCAAATACGACTCCCTTAAACTCACCGCCCGAATATATCGGTACCCCGATGTTCGATCCGACGCCGCCCTGAACCAGCGGCACCGGGCGGGTGGTGTAAGTCTCTTTATTAGCTCTGGCACGATCGAATTGTGCGTTTCTCTTTGTTGCGTACAGGTCAAGCCCGATCGCCGCATCTTCCGGCGGGTAACCGGTTACAATCACGCCGTTGCTGCTCACAAACCCGATCGATGAAAAACCGATCGATTTGTTGTAAACCGTCATAAAATACGGCGTCATGTTCTCTGGCGGAACATCCACCACCTCTGTTGCCAAAACTTCGATTAAAACGGTCTTTTCATCGAGAAAAGCCTCGATTCCTGCGGCAGATTGCCTGGTGAGGAGCATCTGCTGCTCATTGGACTGCTGCCGCACGATCATCTCCACTTCCCGGTTGGTGGCGTACCCCAAACCCAGCACCATGACAATTAGCAGCGCGGCGATTACGAGGATTGCAAGTCTTTTGAGCGGCATAACCTATTGTCACCGTTTGATGAATTCTGTGACCCTGCTATCGAACAGCTCGGGAACCATCATGTTCGAAGGATCCCCGCCTCCCTTCAATACCTCGAATCGTGCATTTTTGATGTGTTTTGCTGTCTCTTCTGCCATCTTAATTGCCATTCTTCCATTGCGATCGCCAACGAGAACCAGTGTGGGCGCCCGAACAATCCCGAGTTCGTAGAGCACATCAAATCTATTCACTTCTTCTCGCACCTTTACGATTTTGTTCATCTCCTGTGCCAATATCTGTTCCCTGAAATATTCCCGTATCTTCTGCAGCTCCTCTCCTCTTCCTCGATACGCGGAGTTTATAAATTTTATCAAGGCTGCCTTGGAAAAGAGTTTCGTCAGGACCAATGCAAGCTTGCTGTTGAACCGCATCGCAGATCCACCGATGCTGCTGAAACTATCAACGATCACGAGTTTTTCGACCCGCTCCCCAAAATCGATTGCGAACCGCTGGGCTATGAGTCCGCCCATGCTCACCCCGACAATCGAGGCGCGTTTCAGACCCATAGACTCAAGAATCTCTGCAATATCGCGGGCACAGTCTTCGATTCGGAACCTCCCCGCGTCCGTTGACATGCCATGCCACCTCACATCAGGGACGATTGGGGAGATCGCAATCTCCGGATATTTTCGTATCTGGCAATCCCACATAGAATGGTCTGCGCCGAGACCATGTATCAGAACCACAGGCGTCCCTTCCCGGTTGCCGTGAGTTTCATAGTATATTTCAGTCCCATCTGGTGTTGTTAGTATTGTCATGATCCCAGTTCTTCTATTGATTTTCTGACTTTTCGATTCATCGGTAAATCCATTGATCTATAATCATACTTAAGTCTTTCGACGAATTGTCGGGTGGGTGCATGGTCATTATGGGGGCGATCTCCGGCATGTTGCCGCAACCATGGTCATAAGAGATTGCTAAAAGCGCACAGCCCCGGTGGGGGGGCTGCACGCCAGGAGGCCACACCACGCGAGCGGGTTGGTAAAAGATCACGTGGTAATAATTATTATGAGGTCACACCGTTATAAAGTGATTTGTGAAGAGGGTGTCACACCCACCACACCATTGCTAATGGGAATAGGTGGGGTGCGAAAAGGGTAAGATACATGAGTTACTGATATACTGGTGACATAAGTCAAAGGAGGTGTGGGGTATGAAAGCAAGGATCGTGTTTGGGAAACTCAGCAGGGGGATTGTGCTTGCGTGTCTCGTGTTGACTATTGCGCTGCTCACCAGTTGCATGAGCGCGGCAACAATTGAGAATGAGATTGCAGTGGACCATGGTGGTACATTTGAAACCACTTACCAAGAGCCCACAGAACCCACACCACCGATCGCATACATCGAGATTTGCCCGAACCCGGCAGAGGAAGGCGAGCGCGTGACATTCACTGGCGGGGGCGAGGATGCGGATGGTGCGGTCGTGAAA
>MAXT01000232.1 GCA_001751225.1 Desulfuromonadales bacterium C00003107
ATCTCTACCTGCCTCTCCGCTATCTTCTCCTCGCTCATTCCGCCCGCAATGCCGACTGCAGGTGAATGATCCGCTACGGCGATGTACTCATAACCCAAAGAAATAGCAGTCTCCGCCATCTCCTCTATGCTGTTCTTACCGTCACTCCATCGGGTATGCACGTGTAAATCGCCTTTCAGGTCGCTAACCTCTATCAGTTTGGGTATTCTACCTGCTTTGGCGGCTTCTACCTCTCCGTGGTCTTCTCTTAACTCCGGCGGGATATATGCTAAACCCACATTCTTGAACACATCTTCCTCGTTCTTCCCTCCTATCTTTTTATCGCCTCTGAAGATACCGTATTCGTTTATCTTTAGGCCTTTCCTCACGCCTAATTCCCGTATTCTTATGTTGTGGTGCTTGGAACCCGTGAAATAATGAGCGGCTGCACCAAACGACTCGGCACCCACCACTCTTAAATCCACATCCATTCCCTGTATTACAATGCTTGACTTCGTCTCTCCTTTCGCTATCACATCTTCCACACCGTCCAGGCTTGTGAACGCGTCCATCACTTCCTCCTGGCTCTTCGAGACTACCAATATGTCTATATCACCTACGGTCTCACGCATTCTGCGTAAACTGCCCGCAATGATTATCTTCTCCACGGCATCTAACTTCTTTAATTCGTTTACTATTGATTCGGCATAAGGAAGCGCAGTGGAAAGTAATGCACGACCTTGATACCGCCGATATTGCTCTATCCCTTTCAATATGTTCTCTTCTACTTTGGCACCTAATCCCGAAAGCTCTTCCAACTTATGCGACTTTGCCGCTTCTTCCAAATCCTCTATGCTACCTATCTCAAGCTCGGCATGCAGCTTTGCTAATGTCTTCGGGCCGACACGGGGAATGGCTAAGAGTTCAAGTAAACTCGGCGGTACTTCCTGCTTCAGTTCTATATGGCTCTTGCAGTCCCCTGTTTTTGCTATCTCTACTATCTTCTTCGCGATAGCGTCACCTACACCTGGTATCTTCTTTAATTCCTTAACGCCGCCTCGTTCCGCAATCACCTTCAGGTCCTGAGTTAAGGACTCTATCGTCATAGCGGCACGCCGGTACGCCCTTATTTTGAATGGATTCTCACCTTTCACCTCAAAAATATCGGCAATCTCCGCAAAAATCCGTGCTATGTCGAGATTTAGCATATTTAATATAGCCAATCAATTCATGCGTAAATAACTTTTTCGGCATCTGCGTTAATAAGTGTAAAAATAGCATACAAGCTTTTTGGATGATAACGACTATTGTAGCGAGTCAGTTTCGTTTTTGAGGTGCTTTCCATTCGAGGATTTTGGTGTGTGCGTTGTTTTCGATGACCCAGAGGTCGCGGATCTGATCTGAGGTAATGAAACTGATAGCCGTGCCTTCTTTGCCCACACGAGCCGTTCTACCAACGCGATGTACGTAAGTCAGAGGCTCCATAGGTAAGTCATAGTTGAAGACATGGCTAATGTCAGAGATGTCAATGCCACGCGCTACGACATCCGTACATACGAGATACTTCACTGTACCATGACGCAGTTTTCCTATTGATTTCTCGCGTGCAGCCTGCGTGAGGTCACCGTGGATTCGTTCGACCGAAAAGTTTCGTTTCTTGAGGATCCCGTAGAAAGTTTCAACCCATTTCTTTGTTTTGCAGAACACAAGCGCTTTTGACGGCTGCTCCTCTTTGATAACCTTGAAGAAGGAATCCATCTTTTTCTTTTTGTCTACTTTGACATAGAACTGCTGGATGTCTTTGACTGTTAATTCATCTTCATCTACACTGACGGATACGTATTCAGGGTCACGCATATACTTTCCAGCCAGCATACGAATCTCTTTGGGCATGGTAGCTGAAAACAACATAGTCTGCCGGCTCTTCGGCATGTTTTCTATTATCCACTCCATATCACTGATGAATCCCATGTCGAGCATGCGGTCTGCCTCATCAAGGACAATTATTTCTGTTTTGTCAAGTCTGAGCGTGCCTCTATTCATGTGGTCCATTACACGGCCCGGCGTGCCTACTGCGATGTGAACACCTCTCTGAAGCCGTTCTATTTGCGGATTGATGGATGCACCGCCGTACATCAAAGCCACACGGATGCGCCTACCACCCGCTTTCTCGAACTCCGCGGCAACCTGGATGGCAAGCTCGCGAGTCGGAGTTAAAACGATAGCCTGTACAAATTTCTCTGCTACCTGTATCTTTTCTATTATTGGTATCGCAAATGCGAGGGTCTTGCCAGTACCGGTCTTTGCCTGGCCTATTATGTCGCGGCCACTGAGTGCTAAGGGTATAGCCATCTCCTGGATGGGCATCATCTCTTCGAATCCAAGTGCGCGTACGTTTTTCAGTATGTCAGTATGAACGTTGAGCGTATCAAATTTTGCCATTATAGATACTACATGTGAATAGGATGATATAAAGGAAAATCATCCAGATGTTTTTTATCTGATAGGTTTTTGTTTATTAATATGCCTGCCGATTTGTTTAATGGGCGTACTGTTGAGAGGCTTTGTCGTAAAGTTAAAGTTTCTAATAAGCAGAAGAACGC
>MAXT01000233.1 GCA_001751225.1 Desulfuromonadales bacterium C00003107
GCACTTGCAAATTGAATTCACCCTGCACTAATATCAATACAAACAACCGGACGGAAAATAATTCTACTTTTCAATTCGAATAATTCGGTGACTCCTGTAAGTTCACGGCGCCCCCGGGTAGCATTAACTATTTGCTTTGCGAGGCCTTCCATGCGAAATCCACATTTTAGTCATCCTGTACATGTAGGCTTCATAGGCCTTTTATTAGTTTTATGTACTTTCGCCATGTCAGGTTGCTCCCTTAGAGAAATTCATGAGCAGACAACTCTTATCGACAATCTCGGGACTATCAAGGGAAAGATAAGAACTACCAGCGATCAAAAAGGTCCTATTAGAGTTCTTCGTTTTTTGGATGAGGATGGCAACCCGGCTCTCAAGCAAAGTGTCATTACTAATGATCAGGGGGAGTATGAATTTCCTGCTGTTCCCGGCAGGTACTACATGGCCGCATTTATTGATGTCAACAATGATGGCAAGTATCAAGCCGAGGAGCATGGTAATTACTATGGGGCCCCTACAACCATTGCCGTTACCAAAAACAAGACCGTAATAGTTGAAACCATAATGATTAACGGACCGGTTCCGAAACCGGCAATAGAGATCAAACCGATCGATAAGACCGTGGCAATTTGGAAAAACATTGGCACGGTGGTGACTATGGCTGACCCTAGGTTCACGCCAGAAAACTATAGCAATGGACTTTGGAAGCCTGTAGATTTTCTAAAACAAGCGGAAGGGGGCGTGTTTTTCCTACAGGAGTATAACGATAACAAAATACCGGTTCTTTTGGTGCATGGAGTCAACAACGGACCAACCCTCTGGACGCAAGTCGTTGATTCTTTCGACGATGAGTATTTTCAACCATGGGTATATTATTATCCATCCGGCTTCAGGTTGGACATGATCAGCGATTATCTGGTCGAAGCGGTTACCGAGTTGCAGGACAAGCTTGAATTTAGTGAGTTTTACGTGGTTGCCCACAGCATGGGCGGTTTGGTCACCAGATCCTTTGTGAAAAAATATATTGAGCGAAGCCCAGAAAATTTAAAAAGGCTCGGATTGGTGATGACGGTCAACAGCCCAATGGCAGGTATGGCCGCAGCCGCAGCCGGGGTCAACCATTCGCCGATTGTGGTACCATCCTGGCGGGATGTTACCCCGGACAGTGAATTTTTGAAAGGCATCAACGATTGGAATTGGCCTGAGGAAGTCCCTTATCATCTTGTCACATCATATCTGGACAGCGAAAGCGGAGACGGTGTTGTTCCCTTGCAAAGTCAGGCTCAATGGAAACTACAAACCGAGGCTACCCGTATCTATATTTTCAATGAAGAACATACCAGGATTATTAATAACAAGAAGTTCCATGCTCTGTTGAATAATCTCCTAAAACAGTACTCAGGCATTTGATTTGAATAAAACACGGGAATGGTTTGGGAATACTTTTAATGTAATTTTTTCATTTTTCCTGTTCGCACGATAACATTCTCTGCATTTACCACCATCTAGCAACCATTTCTAATGACGTTGACCATTAGCTAACAAGGCTATTTCAGTCAACGCCAGGTATCAGACCTACCCCTGAAAAGTTGACACCCTAATCAATGACCAAAATTGACTTCAAAAAAGAACTAAAACACCTATATCGCCCTTCAAAAAAGGATGTTTCTGTAGTTGACGTTCCTGAGATGCAATTCCTTATGGTTGACGGTGAAGGTGACCCGAATACATCCATAGAATTTCAAGACGCGATTCAATGCCTATTTCCAGTTTCATACACTTTGAAATTCATGGTCAAACGTGGAGAAATGGGCATTGACTACGGCGTCCCCCCTCTTGAAGGCCTCTGGTGGTGCGACGATATGCAAAATTTCAGTGCCGAAGACAAGAGCAATTGGAAATGGACATTGATGATCATGCAACCTGAATTCATTACCCAAAGCATGGTGGTATCAGCCATATCAGAAGTAAAAAAGAAAAAGAATCCTACGTCACTCGATCAATTGAAATTTCAGAATTTCTCCGAAGGACTTTCAGCACAGATTATGCACATAGGGCCATTTTCAGAAGAAGGCCCTACCATAGAAAAAGTCCACAAATTCATACAGAATGCTGGTGACTCTCGCACAGGAAAACATCATGAAATCTACCTGAGCGATATACGAAAAGGAAACCCAGCGAACTGGAAAACCATCATTCGTCAACCATTTACAAGGTAGTGAACGGATATATAGGCAACGCCTTTCATAAAACTCATAAGCAACCAACTCCCTGCAGCCTCCCATATTGAAACCATCCGCGAACTGTACCGTGTCGCACGCAAGGTGCGCATCTTCCCACTGTTGGAACTCCTTGAAAAAAGATCTCGCCACCTCCATCAAGTTCTCTCCTGCCTGTCCGAACTGGGCTATGCCTTGGACATCGTGCCCGCTTCCTATGAGTTTTAGTGGGGGAGGAAACCAGATGCTTGTTCTTGAAAAAATCAAAGCCAGCGAATAGACTCAAGCACCCTCTTTCACTAGGTGCCTAAGCTAACCCCCATCGGGCATTCCGCACATCCGTTTTCCCCTCCTCGTTCAAAGCACTGGCAGGAAATGATATAATCAGTGGGGAGGGCCAACATCCTTCCCCCGGAGAGAGTATGTCGGATGATCTGGAATTGGCAGCTAAGGTGCATTACGGATTTTTGCCGGAAGACTACGAAGATAGCCGTTTGAGCATCGCGGTTAGTTTGCGTCCCCTGTACGCCATCGGCGGCGACTACTGCAGCATCCTTCCTTTGGGAGAAAACCGCCTATTGACCTGTATCTGCGATGCAGTGGGTCATGGCGTCTCGGCCGCACTCTTTGCGGCGCGGATCAATACCTATATTCTGACGCATGCCAAGTCGGATCAGGGTCTCTGCAAACTGGTTTCCGGGCTGAACTCCTATTTGTGTAAACGCCTGTCAGGTACGGGCATATATGCGACCTTTTACGCCCTGTTGTTAGATTTCGAAGCGAGTACGATAACTCTGAGTGGCGCTGCCCACCCACCGGTCTTGCAGCTTGAAAAAGGCCAGGACCGGTGCAAGGAGTGGCCATC
>MAXT01000234.1:0-1092 GCA_001751225.1 Desulfuromonadales bacterium C00003107
GGATCGCTGATTTCTCTTCCATCGTTTATCTTAAGTATAAACATACCCATTAATATTATATATGCGTATTCAGAATTGTCGGAAGAGGAGCGAGTAAAAGCGGTCTCCGCAGTAGTTGATGCCATGGGTGATGCTTTACTTTTGCATTACCCTGGATGGTAAAATACTCTCCGTCAAAACGGAAATATATGAGGATTTTTTTTAAAAAATGAGTACTTTGAGAAGAGGAGGCTGACATGAATAGTAAAAGGACAGGCTGGATACATGACATCACCGAGCGGAGGAAAGCGGAGGAGAGGTTAAAAGCGTCAGAGGCGAAATTCCGGGCACTCTTTGAAGGTGGACCGGACCCCTCATTTGTGTTAAATAGCGATGGTGAATTTGTAGACGTAAACGAGAAATTAGTAGAAATTTCGGGGTATGACACGGGAGAAATATTAGGAAAAAAATTCCCGGAGGTGGAATTTTTAACAGAAGAAAGCAAGCAAAAGACGGCTGAGAATTTCGATAACCGGATGCAAGGAGAGATCATAGCCCCTTATGAAATTACGGTTAAAACAAAGGGAGGCGAATATATCTCCGCGGAACTCAATGTAAAATCGCTAATAAAAGAAGGAAAGATCGTGGGTGAGATAGGAACTGCGAGAAACATCACGGATCGGAAGCGGTTTGAAGCGAAAATTCAGGCTTCACTACGTGAAAAGGAAGTAATGATGAGAGAGATCCACCACCGTGTTAAAAACAACTTTCAGATCATCTCCAGCATGCTTAATATGCAAGCTATGAAGGCAACGGATGAAAGTGTTGTCGAATCGCTTTTAGAGAGCCGCAGCAGGATACACACGATGGCTATTATACATTCCCAACTTTATCAGAGCGAAAATCTTGAACTGGTAGAGATGGACATTACCATTCGCGGATTGGTAAATTTCCTGGTTGCGCTCTATGCAAAAGAGGGTAAAGAAATCGCATCCTCAGTTACTGCCACAGGTGTTACTCTGCATATCTCTCAGGCTATACCCTGTGGGCTTATTATTAACGAATTGGTATCAAATGCGTTAAAACACGCATTCAAAGGTATGGCGAAAGGCA
>MAXT01000234.1:1133-3570 GCA_001751225.1 Desulfuromonadales bacterium C00003107
GATAATGGAGTTGGAATTCCCGAAGAGTTCGACATTTATAAACCCAACACGCTTGGATTACATCTGGTGAAAGCGCTCACAGAGGATCAGTTAAAGGGTAAAATAGGGCTCAAGAGGGGGAACGGGGTGGAGATATATATTGAATTTTCTAAAATGAATTACGGATGAGTTATTTTTGAACGGTTAGTTATATTGTAATAGTCTATATATACTCCAGCAGCTAACACATATATATAGCATGTGCTAAGGCTCTGCTTCATGGATATAGAAGATGGAGGTGAAGCTAAATGAACGATAAAATACTGGTTGTGGAAGATGAAACGGTCATAGCGATGGAGTTGGGACTACAGTTAAAAAATATGGGCTACGATGTGGTAGGGCGAGCAGGTTCTGGTGCAGGGGCGATTGAGAAGGCAACAGAACTCCGCCCTGATTTAATTCTTATGGACATCGTTATGCCAGGCGAAATGGATGGTATTGATGCTTCAAAACGGATAATATCTAAGCAGAATATCCCCATCATCTTCCTGACTGCGTACGCCGATGAGAAGTATATAAAGAGGGCTCGAGAGGTTGGACCGTTTGGATATCTTGTGAAACCGTATGAAGACCGGGAACTGCGAGCTGCTATAGAAGTAGCACTATATAAAAAGAGTAGGGAAGATGAGATAACGAGAAAAAATGCAGAACTAGAGAGATTGAGCAATGATCTGAATGATTACGTTCATTTTGTCTCTCATGACATGAAAGCACCTTTAAGACATATAAAAGCTCTTTCCCTGTTCCTTGATGAAGATTATGGCGATAAGCTGGATGAAAAGGGAAAAGAATATGTTAAGAACATATGCACCACCTGTGATGATGCAGGGACAATGATAAACGAGCTGTTACAACTGGCGAAGATGACGGATACAGAGGTAGTACGTGAGGTAGTGGATGTAAATGATGTGATTAGAGCAGTAGAGACGGAATTGAAATTTTTCCTGAAGGCGGATAATGGAAGGATAGAAATTGTGGACCGTCTGCCCACCATATATGCTAACGGAACATGGATGAAGGATTTATTTGTCAACTTAATCACGAATGGGATAAAGTATAATGATAATGAGGAGAAGATTGTGAGGATAGGTTTCGATGACGAAGTAAGGAAGCAGGCGTTTTACGTTGCTGATAACGGTATGGGTATCGAAGATAAATACAAAGACGAGATATTTAAACCGTTTAAGCGGCTTCAGGCGGGCAAAGAGGGCACGGGCCTGGGTTTGACGATATGCCGGAAGGTGGTAGAAGCTCAGGGCGGGAAGATATGGTTAGAAAGCGAGCTGAATAAAGGAAGCACATTCTTCTTTATTATTCCCCAAAGAGGGGTGAGCGGATAATTTCTGAGTATTGGTTTTGGGTCATTATGATTTGTTTGAGATTTGATGCTTCTAATTTGCGATTTTCGCTCTATAGACATACAATAAAAACATATAGATAACACCCCCTGATATAACGTGAGAGAATGAAAAGTCAAAGGGTACTGATAGCGGCGGGATCTACGTTTATGCGTATCATGCTCGAAACGACATTGAAGAAACTCGGTTTTGAAGTCGTTGGAACTGCAAAAGACGGTGTGAAGGCGGTGGATAGTTATCGAGAATTGAAACCCGATATTGTACTCGTTGATGTTTCATTACCCGAGACCGATGGCATCGAGGTGACGCGCACAATATCAAATGAGAATCCNNGTTAAAGCAGGCGCAAGTGGATATATGAGAAAGCCACTATCCGCGGAAGAAATCGAATCAAGTATTCAAAATGCAACGATGAAGCTCGGGAGGTAGAAGCGGAAGATGGGAGAAGAAAAAGAATTAAGGATACTGCATGTAGATGATACCGAAATGGATAGATTCATAGTGAAGAGGGCATTAGAGAAGAGTAAGCTGAATAATAGACTTTTTGTATGCGAAGACGGTGAGCAGGCACTTGATTTCCTTTATCACCGCGGTAAATACACATCCCCTGATGAGTATCCGAGGCCTGATATAATCCTGCTCGACCTGAACATGCCGAAGATAGATGGTATCGGAGTGCTGAAGCAAATGAAGAGCGATGAAGAACTCAAAGATATTCCGGTGGTGATCTTTACAACTTCGGATAGGGATGAGGATATAATCAGGACATTCAAGGATGGCGTTAGTAGTTACATTTTGAAGTCGAAGTTTGTCCATAAGACAGCGGAAATGGAGGGGCTTTTTGATACTATTCTTTCACTTATACACTGAAGAAGATAGCACCCGTAGTCATGCTTACCGGATTTGGGAGCGAAGAGATTGCAGTACATGCACTCCATAAAGGTGCTATTGACTACATACCAAAGGACAGCCTCTCAAAGGATAGTATATGGGGACTCATTAAGGCGGCACTGGAAACATGGAAGCGGAAGCGGGCGGAA
>MAXT01000235.1 GCA_001751225.1 Desulfuromonadales bacterium C00003107
TATCACGGCCTGACCTATGAGGGGGATGAGCACAGCGCTCTGGAGTTCAGCGGTCAGACCTTCGTCCTCGGCGGTTTTTCCAAAGCCTATGCCATGACCGGTTGGCGGCTGGGCTATCTGATCGCGCCGCCTGAAGCCATGCGCACCCTGCAGACCCTTCACCAGAATTTCATGATCTGCGCTAGCAGTTTCGTCCAGCAGGCCGGCATCAGTGCCCTACAGGACTGCCAAACCGACCTTGACCGCATGCGAGCCATTTACGATAAGCGCCGACTGTTTCTGTTGAAGGGGTTGCAGGAACTGGGACTGACCATCAAAAGCCAACCCGCCGGGGCCTTTTACGTTCTAGCTGACACCCGCCACATCTGCGCTGACTCCCTGCAACTGGCTATGGAAATCCTTGAACAGACCGGCGTCGCCCTGACCCCGGGCATCGATTTTGGCGCCGGAGCCGAGGGCTATCTACGTTTTTCCTATGCGAACTCCCTGGAACAGCTCGCTGCCGCATTGCAGCGCCTGGGCCCCTTTCTAAAAACCTACGACCACCATTCAGCATCTTAAAGGAAACGGGCGGTCTCGATTCTCCGAGGCCGCCCGTTTCCTTTTATCGTTCAGCAGATATCTGCACCACACTGGATACTAAATAGAGTCCCAGCGTCAGTCGATCATAATAACATCGACCGGGCACACATCGTCGCAGATGCCGCAGTCGGTGCATAGATCCTGATCGATCACATGGATATCACCTTTTTCGCTGATGGCATCCACCGGACAGATATCGTCGCAGGCCCCACAGTTGATGCATTCTTCAGTGATGTAATGAGTTCCCATGTCAGCACCTCCTTGTATGGTTGGCTTTGGCTGAAGGACAGGATGGCTACCATCATAACGAGGCCCTTCGAAATGTCCAGCTCAGGCCGTAATTTTTCGAATCCTATCGAATCCACAGCCAGCTGATATAATGCATAGGCCTAAAAGTCTTAGCCTATCGCGAAGGGAGGGCCGCATGTTCCCCATCATCAGCAACAACCTCATCGCCCCCAACCTTCACCGGCTGGTCATTCGAGCACCGCGTATCGCTCGAGCCTGCCTGCCTGGCCAGTTCGTTATTGTCCACGCCGACCAGCAAGCCGAACGCATTCCCTTGACCATTGCCGACGCCGATATCGACCAGGGCACCGTCACTCTCTATGTCCAGGCGGTTGGATATTCGACCTGCCGCCTGGTGGCCTTACCGACCGGCAGCTCCCTCCGCGACCTAGCCGGCCCTCTTGGCCATCCGACTGAAATTACCCGTTGGGGTCGGGTCGCCTGTATCGGCGGCGGGGTGGGCACAGCGGTCCTTTACCCGCTGGCCAAAGCTTTGGCCGAAGTCGGCAACCAGGTCATCAGCATCATCGGCGGCCGCAGCGCCGAGCTCATCATCCTGGCAGACGAACTGGCGCAATTTTCCACCGAAGTACTCATTGCCACCGAAGACGGCAGCCGTGGCAAGCAGGGTTTTGTCACCCATGTCCTACAGGAGCTCATAACTGACCCCCGTTCGGTGCCTCAAGCCATCTATGCCGTCGGCCCGGTGCCGATGATGAAGGCCGTTAGCGACCTGACCCGCCCCCACCAAATTCCCACCATTGTCAGCCTCAATCCGATCATGATCGATGGCACCGGCATGTGCGGTGGCTGCCGAGTGCTGGTTGGCGGCAAGCTTAAGTTTGCCTGCGTCGACGGACCGGAGTTCGACGGCCACTTGGTTGACTTCGACCTGTTGGCCGACAGGCTTTCCACCTATCGCACCGCAGAATGCCAGATGCTGCAGCAGTTGGCCGAAAAGGACCGCCCTACCCAGCGCAAGGCATAACCGCATCCTCCAGCCCCAAATAATAGGGTCATTTCCAGAGAAGGAAATGACCCTATTCCAACAGGAGCTAAGTTTCTATTTTACGAGCTGGCCAGCTCCACTCTACTCTAGTGGATGCCACCCCGGTGGCCGGCATGACCCGTCTCACGACGCTGCGGAGAACGCTCCGACAGTCGGGCACCGGCGGACACGGGGGCCATTTTTTCCCCGTCACACAGTACCTCGGCATCACACTCGCTCCAGCAGACATCGCCCTTGCACACCTTGGTTACGGTGAATTCGATGTCATATTCACCCGCTTTGCCGATCAGGACATCACCATCTTGCAGTCTCATTGTCGTTCTCCTTTCCGCTACGAAAAGTGGCTTTTGCCACCTAGTTAATTATAGCGCCAAAGACAACCATCGACAACTCAACCCACCAAAAAAACAACAAGAACCTGGCCATTTACTGCCGGACTTGCCCAGGCGAAATGCGTCAAGGATACTGGCTATAAAGAGGGATTTTCAACCTTCTCCCGACGATTTCAACTGTACAGTTGCCGCCACGATCCGACGATAGGCGATGGGGCTGCCACAAGGACACCCACGCGGCTACCGTCTAGCCCTCGGTGCGAATTTGGCCTGGCACGTTGCCGTCATGGGACCGATGTTGGCCAGCGAAAACCGCCAGGATCAGTAGCCCCAGACCGAGTCTGAACAGCGCAAGAGAACGTCGGAACATGGGCTGCAACTCCCGCACCGTGAACTGTTGCAGATAATGGAGGTCGTTGCGAATGCTCTATTGAACCCGCTGTTTGTTCGCGACGCTAGCCGGGGTGGTCAGATTGATGCGGATAGCAAAAACGTGGTGGCCAAGCTCCTGGGCGCAACCGATCAGGTAGTCGACAAATTGGGGATCAAAATCCTTTTTCAGATAAGACGCCCTGCGGTCAAAACGGTCAAACAGGTCCTCCACTGACCGCATCGACACGTCGACCACCAGCTGTCGGCTATCGTTCATTTTGTAACGGTCGATGATACTTTGCTTTATTAGCCCTCAAGAAGAAGAGGCCTATTGCTCAAGTGCATGACGCCGATTATTAAAAGTTTGCGGCTCAGGGAGCTCAGGTCAAGGGGACGCGGAGATTTATTTCACCGCGCCAGCTTATCCGCCGAGGGAGGTAACCGGGCTGGGCACGGTATCCTCCGAGTCGATAACTTCGCCCTGATGAAAGAGCCACAGGGTGCCGGGGCGCATAGCCACCCAGGCTTCATTATCGGTCAAGGGCTGAGTAGCAATGATCGCCACTCGGTCTTCGGGCGAAGTGACCTGGCTGAAATCAATGGTGATATCTTCATCTTTAAGATGGGCCTCAGCAAAAGGCGCGCAGCGGACAAGGTAGTTCAGCTCCGTAGAACAGTGCGCCACCAAACAGTCACCGTTGGACAGCAGATAGTTGAAAATGCCACTACCGGCCAGAAGCAATGTCAATTCCTGCAGCGCT
>MAXT01000236.1:0-230 GCA_001751225.1 Desulfuromonadales bacterium C00003107
CTACACGCGCTTTACGCCCAATAATTCCGAACAACGCTTGCACCCTCCGTATTACCGCGGCTGCTGGGACGGAGTTAGCCGGTGCTTCCTTTGAGGGTACCGTCAAGCCTAAAGGATATTAACCTTCAGGTGTTTCTTCCCCCCTGACAGAGCTTTACGACCCGAAAGCCTTCATCACTCACGCGGCGTTGCTGCGTCAGGCTTTCGCCCATTGCGCAAAATTCCCCACT
>MAXT01000236.1:256-6743 GCA_001751225.1 Desulfuromonadales bacterium C00003107
CTCTCAGACCAGCTACCCATCGTTGCCTTGGTAGGCCGTTACCCTACCAACTAGCTAATGGGCCGCGGACTCATCCAATGACAGTAGGCCCGAAGGTCCCCACCTTTTCCCGCAAGCTCCAAAGAGCCTGTGGGCTTATCCGGTATTAGCACCCCTTTCGAAGTGTTATCCCAGATCATTGGGTAGATTATCCACGTGTTACTCACCCGTGCGCCACTCTACTCAGGACCGAAGTCCCTTTCTCGTTCGACTTGCATGTGTTAAGCACGCCGCCAGCGTTCGTTCTGAGCCAGGATCAAACTCTCCAGTTGTATAACTGAAAAATATTGATTCTGTTTCTTTGTTTGACTTTTTTCCCGTTTGATCTATCTCAAACGTCTGCTATTTAGTTTTCAAAGACCAGATTTTTCTCCGCCGCCCGTTGGCGACAGCGGCAGACTCTACCGAATTGTTCTCAACCCGTCAAGAACTTTTTTCACTCAGTTCGTTTTTTTCCACTGCCTACTCATCCGCCACCGTTAAGGCAACACTTTTTCGACAATGAATTAAACTGAATCGGATTGAGTTGTGAAAGAGCCATGCCTTCCCCCCGGCTGAGGGGACGGCAAAGATAGCGATTATGCCGTCGGCTGTCAACCCTTTTTATGAAAAGTTTTTACCAACCCACCTGCCGCTGAAACACCCCGCCAAAAGGCAGGCATATTGCAGCGGTTTGGCGGCCGCAATCCTAGCCAAAAATGACCCGAGCAAAGCGACGTTTACCGGCCTGCAAAACAACTTCACCTGCCGGGGATACCTCCAAATCGGCATCGGTTACCTTTTCGCCGGCCAATCGTACGCCCCCCTGCTTGACGAGCCGTCGAGCTTCGCCGTTGCTGGCAGTGAGCCCGGCGTCGGTAAGCAGTCGGCAAATCCAGATCGGCTGGTCATCTGGCAAACTGAAAACGGGTATGTCATCCGGCACTTCTTTTTGCTTGAACTGCTGGACAAAATCCTGCTCGGCCTGCTGCGCAGCGTCCCGATCATAAAAACGCGCCACCATCTCCTGAGCCAAGGCCTTCTTACTTTCCATGGGATGCGCACCGCCGGCCTTGCCGGCCACCCCGTCCTTAATTCGTTGCAACTCAGCAAGGTCGACATCTGAGAGCAACTCGTAATAGCGCACCATCAGCTCATCAGAAGTGCTCATTATCTTGCCGTAGATCTCTTTGGGAGGCTCAGTAATACCAATATAGTTACCGAGGGACTTGCTCATCTTGTTCACCCCGTCGAGCCCCTCCAATAGCGGCATAGTCACAACGGACTGGGGCGCCTGCCCCTCCTGCTTTTGCAATTCCCGCCCCACCAGCAGGTTGAACTTCTGGTCGGTACCGCCAAGCTCGACGTCAGCCTGCAAGGCCACAGAATCGTACCCCTGCACCAGTGGATAGAGAAATTCGTGGATCGCGATAGGCTGCTGACCGGTGAAGCGCTTGTGAAAGTCATCTCGCTCCAGCATGCGCGCTACCGTATATCGGGACGCCAAGGCGATAAGATCCGAAGCGGACTTCTCTCCCATCCAGGCGCTGTTGAACACGACCTTGGTCTTCTCCGGGTCAAGAATCTTGAACACCTGTTCTTTGTAGGTTTCAGCGTTCTGCAGCACTTCCTCACGGGTAAGGGATTTGCGCGTTTCACTTTTGCCGGTGGGGTCGCCGATCATGGCGGTAAAATCGCCGATCAGAAAGTTAACCTCATGACCCAGATCCTGAAACTGTTTGAGCTTCTGAATAAGCACCGTGTGTCCCAGGTGGAGATCGGGGGCCGTCGGATCAAACCCGGCCTTGATCTTCAGCGGCACGCCACTGGCAATCGACTTCTTGAGTTTTTCTTCAAGCTCGGCCTCGACCAACACCTCCACGGCACCACGCCGGATGACTGCCATTTGTTCCTGCAACGACTTCATAACCAGATCCTTACTCGCTGTTCTCATTATTCCCGCCGGCCTACCACGCCGGCGGCCCTTAAACCAAACCTAGTGCCTACGACTGAGCTCGTTCCTGAATGCGCTGCACCGCCAAGGCGCGGCCCGTCTCTTCATCAACCGAGATCAAAATACCACAGACAAAGGGATCTTTTTTAGCCACTTCAAAGCGCACCGGCACTTGATTGAGAAACTTCTCAATCGCCTGTTCTTTGCGCATACCGATCACCGCATCACCACTACCCGTCATGCCAGCATCGGATATATAGGCCGTGCCACCGGGGAGGACACGTTCGTCCGCCGTCTGCACATGAGTATGGGTGCAGATGACAGCGGAAACCCGGCCGTCCAAGTAATAGCCAAGGGCCATCTTTTCGCTGGTCGCCTCGGCATGAAAGTCGATAAATATGATCGGGGCCTGTTGACGCAATTCCTCAACCAGACTGTCCGCCGCGCGAAAGGGACAGTCGAGATTATTCATAAAAACCCGCCCTTCCAGATTTATCACCCCAACCTTGATACCGGCACTCGTGGTAAAGATACCGGCACCGCGCCCCGGTAACCCGGGGGGGTAATTCGCAGGTCGCAACACCCTCTCTTCCCGGTCGAGATAGTCGTAAACCTCACGTTTATCCCAGATATGGTTGCCGGAAGTAATAACATCGACCCCCAGATCGAACAACTCCATGGCAATAGGGGCGGTCAGCCCGAAACCGGCGGCAGCATTCTCACCGTTGGCCACCACCAAGTCAACCTGGTGCTCGTCGACCAGCCGATGCAAGCGATCGGACAGGGCTCGCCGGCCGGTGCGCCCGATCACATCTCCAATAAACAGTATGTTCAAAAAATCTTCTCCAAATCCTCTTTCGCTGCCTGCGAAGGGATTACTTGGCGTATTCAACAGCCCGGGTCTCGCGGATTACGTTGACCTTAATTTGACCGGGATAGGTCATTTCGCCTTCGACTTTAATGGCGATATCCTTGGCCAAAACATGGGATTCAACATCGGACACCTTATCGCTGGCGACCATAACCCGGATTTCCCGACCGGCCTGAATGGCGAAACAACTGGTGACTCCTTTAAAGGAGGTACCGATGCGCTCAAGATCAGCAAGACGCTTAACGTAGGTTTCCAGCATCTCACGCCGCGCTCCGGGTCGCGCCCCGGAAAGAGCATCGGCAGCCTGCACCAGAACCGCCAACACGGTAGAAGGCTTTTCATCTTCATGGTGGGCGGCCAGGGCATGAACCACTTTGGGCGATTCACCGTATTTACGGGCCAGATCGGCACCGATAACCGCATGAGAGCCCTCGATTTCATGGTCGACAGCCTTGCCGATATCGTGCAGCAATCCAGCTCGCTTGGCCTGCTTGACATTGATGCCCAGTTCAGCCGCCATGATGCCACACAAAAAGGCCACTTCAATGGAATGCTGCAGGACATTTTGACCATAGGAGGTACGATATTTTAGACGACCGACCAGTTTGATTATCTCGGGATGAATACCATGTACGCCGACATCGAAAGTCGCCTGCTCTCCAGCCTCGCGAATGGAATTATCCACCTCCTCGGCGGCCTTTTCAACGACTTCCTCAATACGGGCAGGATGAATACGGCCATCGGTGATCAAACGCTCCAGAGAGATACGGGCCACCTCGCGTCGCACCGGATTGAAACCGGAGATAATCACTGCCTCAGGCGTATCGTCGATAATCAGATCGATACCGGTTGCCGCTTCGATAGCGCGAATGTTTCGACCTTCGCGACCGATGATCCGACCCTTCATCTCGTCGGACGGCAGAGGCACCACGCTGACCGCTCTTTCGGCCACGTAGTCGCCTGCGTAACGCTGTACCGCCAGCGCCAGAATTTCTTTGGCTTTCCTATCGGCGGTTTCACGGGCTTCATCTTCGATCTGCTTGATGCCCTTGGCACAATCATGCCGGGCCTGACTCTCCATATTGGCCATGAGCTGTTGCCTGGCCTCCTCGGCGCTAAGGCCAGACAGGCTCTCCAGCCGCGCTCTCTGCTCAGCGATCAGCTTGTCGACCTCCGACTCTCGCTCCTTGACCCGGTCTTCCTGACCGCTGAGATGCTTCTCTCGCCGGCTCAATGCCCCTTCCCGTTCCTCAAGCTGAGTCAATTTCCGATCGAGATTTTCTTCACGCTGCAGCAGTCGTTTCTCTTGAGCCTGCAGCTCACGGCGCATCTCCCTGGATTCACCTTCCCACTCAGTTTTGGCCTCAAGAAGGGAGTCTTTAGCTTGAATGGCCGCTTCCTTGCGAAGGATATCCGCTTCCTTCTCCGCCTCGACTAAAATCTGATTTGCAGACTGCTTAGCAGCAGCGACCTGCGAACCAGAAATTCTGTTACGCAGCACTGTTCCGATCACAACTCCTGCCACTACAGCGACACCGATCAACAACCATACGATCTCTATACTCAAAGCATTACCTCCTCAGATTGATGAAAACTGCGAAACCGATGGGGGACATGAGACAAAATCGTAACGTCCCTTTTCGGTGATAAGTATATCCATATGAACATCGTGACTCTCTGCAGGCAACTGCTCGAGCAGTTGCAGCTCAAAACACAAACCGACCAGACACCCCGGACGCTGAGAGCAGTGCATACCTCGATCGTAGAACCCTTTGCCGTAACCCAAGCGCCCCCCTTGGCGATCAAATCCCACCCCGGGAACCACGACCATATCGAGGGCTGCAGGGGAAAGCAATTGGTCACCAATCGGCTCTAACACGCCAAAGGAGCCGGGAACCAGATCGCCGGGCCCCGCAACGCGTACAAACTCCAGATCATCACCGCGAACTCGGGGGTAGACAATCAGCTTTCCGGCATCAGAAGCCGCGCCGAACAGCTGTTCGGTAAAGACTTCGTTCAAGACCGGGCTATACAGAGCGATAGCTGCAGCATCCTGAAACTCAGCGGATTTCAGCAAACGCTGCTGAATCTGCAAGCTGTGACTAAAGCAGGTTTCGGCAGCCAAATGCTTGCGTCGGGCGAGCAAATCGGCTCTGATCGATCTCTTGGGCATGGGTGAAGATCTCCGTTGACATTCGGAGATCTCTGCGGAGAAGCATAAAAGACAGGAACGCAGGTAGGTCTAATCCAGGTTGGATCAAAAACAAGCAAGGCCAATAGCAAAGAGCAATTGCGCCAGCAGGTCACAGCGACCGATCACGGTCGATTCAAAGCATTGCCGTCGGCAACGAATCCTAAAACGCCATATAATCTATTACGGGCAACGCCCTTATAACCAGACGCGAAAACTTTATACTGAATCAAGGCTGTTCAACCGGATTAACAAACACGCCGGGTTAACTTACAGCGCATTCGGACTACCAATCTGTCGATCTATCTTGAATTATTCTCGCAGAGACCGCTACGGTCTCGGCACATCAGCTTGCCAGCCAACGCACCAGGATGAACCCAAAGCGCAGCTTCTTCAAGCAGACCCCTCATCGGGGCAGGCGTGTTCGAGGCGCAACAGTAATTCCTCCAAACGCCCCTCGACCTGCTGTCGCTCCGCAACCGTATCTTGAAGACGTAAATACGCCCCGCCAATATTCATCAGAGTCAGAATAGCTGAGTTCAGGGTATCGACTGATTTGCTTGCCGTCACCTCCGCAACATGGCGGTTGACAAAGTCCGCCACGCGTTGAACCTCTTCCGGCGACGCAGCACTCTTTACCGTATATTGCTGGCCGAGGATGGTGACTTGAACTGCATGTTTCAAGGCATTTCCTGACCCAGACCATCCAGCTTGGCAAGAATTCTGTCCAGTTCAATACCGAACTGTTCCTTTTCCTGCAGAAGAGCGGCCTTTTCGGCAGACAGCTGTCGACACTGCTCCTCCAGACCCTGCTTGCGAGCCAGAAGCTGATCGATCTTTTCTTCCAGTCGAAGAACGATACTTAAGTCCACGGTATTCCTTCTCTGTTGAATTGAAAAATTTTATGTAAACAACAGCTAAAAGTCAAGGAGTTATCCCTTCTGTTCAAACAAGGCCTCGACAAAAAGATCTGGATCAAAGGGGCGCAGATCCTCCATCCCTTCACCGATACCGACGTAGCGCACCGGTAAACCGAGTTCATTGCCGATGGCCACTAGCATACCGCCTCGTGCGGTACCGTCAAGCTTGGTCAAGGCCAAGCCCGAAACCTCCACAGCCTCTTGAAAGAGTCGTGCCTGAACCAGAGCATTCTGGCCCGTTGTGGCATCGACTACCAATAGAGTTTCGTGAGGCGCTCCAGGTATTTCACGGTCGAGCACTCGGCGGATCTTCTTCAACTCCTCCATCAAGTTAACCTTGGTATGCAGACGACCTGCGGTATCGAGAATCAACACATCAACCTTCCGGGCCGCCGCTGCCTTAGCCGCGTCAAAAGCCACGGCGGCAGGATCGGAACCGGACTCCTGGCGAACCACCTCGACTCCAGCCCTCTCCCCCCAGATGGTCAACTGTTCAGCCGCGGCCGCCCGAAAGGTATCACCAGCACCGAGCA
>MAXT01000236.1:6803-7267 GCA_001751225.1 Desulfuromonadales bacterium C00003107
ACCCCAACCACCATAATGACATAAGGCGACGAGCTTTCGAGATCCAGGGGAGCCGCTTCCAAACGTAGTCGCTGCCGGATTTCATCTTTCAACAAGCCACGCAGCGCCTGAGGATCGGCGGCTTCGCCGGCGGAAATCCGTTGTTCCAGTGATTGCATCAAACTCATGGTAGTCTGCATACCGAAATCGGCGGTAACCAGCACCTCTTCCAGATCTTCCATGAGATCTTCATCAATACTCTGAGAACTGCTCAACAGAGCATCGATGCGCCCCACCAAAGAGGCCTGGGTCTTGGCCAAACCGGTCCGCATGCGCTCCAAAAGGCTGACTTTAACCGGTTCTTCCGGCTCTGGAGCAACAACTTCTTCAACGGTTGGTGTCACTTTTGTCGCGACAGGGGCGACTTCTTCCGTGACAGGCGTCACCTCGGCTTCTGGCGGCGAAACAACGTCCTCAGAAGGAGG
>MAXT01000237.1:0-1544 GCA_001751225.1 Desulfuromonadales bacterium C00003107
CAGCACTATACGGACATAACCGAATAGGACAGCTTCTGGCTGCCCGAAGGGTGAGGGCCCGGGATGGCCCGAGTCACAAGCAAACGTGCAGATTGACGCAGAGATTGGGGAAAAGGGCCGTTTCCGGATGGAAACTAGTTAACCAATGCCCCTCGCCATCGTTAATAAATAGAAAACATTAGGCGCACAACAAAAAAAAAGGCCCCGGGAATCCGGGGCCTTTATAATTATTTAGCAACTTTGAATCAGTGCGCCAGCGGAAAGACCAGCAATTGGCTCTCGCCGCCGGAATCGAAAATGGATCCGATCTCGGTGGCCACGAACAGTACCCGATCACCGTCTACGGCCAATCCCTGCAGGGGCACATCGAGTTCCTCGCCAAGGGTGCCCTTGACGATCATGCCGTCACGTTGCTTCATCACCGCCAGCCAGCTCTTTTTCACCCCGGAACCGATACCAGGCGCCGACAGCAGTGAACTGTCGGAAGCCACCGCCAGCAATTCCAACTGACCGTCACCGTCGAGATCGGCGGCCACCGGCGCGACCTCAAATGCAGCATAGCTGGTCTCGGTCTCACGGGCGTTAGGGTCTTTTTCAAACAGAAAACGCGATAGGGTTCCGCCCATCACCTTGGGTGACTTGTAGAGTTGTTTGGTGCCAGCAAAGATATAGAGCAGGCCACCACGGACGAAAACCGTCTCCGGCTTGCCGTCGCCGGTCAGATCGGCCATCATACTGCCACCAACAGTAAAGCGCCGCGGCAACTCAAAGGACAACTCCCGCTGGGAAAATTTCCGGCCGGCCAAACGACCTTCCTTAATCAGGGTGCCCCAGACCATATCCCGGTCGAAGTCTTGGGTGAGCAGCATCTCGCGCTGGCCATCACCATTACGATCGAAACTACCAAAAAAGTAAGGCAGAAATTCATCGACCAAGGTCAAGCGGCCATCGGCGAACAGGTAAAGGGAAGAGCTCAGCTTGTTGTCCCTCCAACCGCTCACCGCTAAACAAACCTGATCGGCAGACGGCTGCCACCAGGAAAGGTCTAGCACCTGGGCCAGATCGGAAGGCAGCACCTCAGCCAGGGGAGTCGTAGTTTCGCCGACTTCGAGGAGCTTGATTGTCTTACCATCGGTGGCCGCAAGGAGCAAGCGCCCGTCGACATCGGCAAATTTAGCCATGACCGCCGGGAAACCGAGGGCGCCGAGGGATTTAAAGCCAGGGAAAGTCGCTTCATAGCGCACCCCCGATACTGACAGGGTCTGAGGGGCCGCCTCAAGCCTGTAGGGCGCGGAAGGCTGCAAGGGAGCAGAAACCGTGGGCTTGAGCCCGGCGGGGGCCGAATAGGTATGCAGAATACCGAAAGAGCCATCCCTGACGGTCAGCTTGTTACCGTCCAAAATCAGCAGCAGGTCGAGGTCCGCCACGGCGGATGCGGACGGTTGAGCCGGCTTGGCGGTCTGGGCAGCGGCATAGTCCTGCCAGGTGAGGGCCGGCAGAGCTTCCTTGACCTGGGCAAAAAAGGCCTCGCCCTTGCCGGTGTA
>MAXT01000237.1:1680-2420 GCA_001751225.1 Desulfuromonadales bacterium C00003107
CCGAGCACCGCGCCGGTCACCGGGTGGATGATCTTCTCGCCGGGCTGCACCACGGCAAAGAGGTCGCCGACGACCACACCGTGGCTGGCATCGAGATCGATGAGAAATTCCGCTTGGGACGGCAAGACGACATAACCGGAGACCGGCTGAAAGTCCTTGGCCAGATCCTCCAGGGTGCCAGCCAACAGTGGGCCGGCAGTTAACAGCAGCAAACAGGCTGCGATCAGAGTTAATCGTTTGATAAACAAGGCGTACCTCCCTTTACACATAAAGAGCTTTATTGCCAACGAGCGTCAGCAGGCTAAAAATCGTTCCTCATATAAATTGCCATTTGCGATCCGTCTCTTCACTAGCGACCAGCGTAGAAAACAGACATCAAAAGCTTCTTGGTCGTCCATGGCAAACCGCACCGGCGACAGGTCCTCATACAACCGCAGTCTGCCATCGAATACCAAGAAAAAAGGGACCGGGCAAAAGCCCGGCCCCAAAGTATCACAACCTACAAACTTCAGGCAATCTTAGAACTTGAAGCGCAGACGGGCATCGGTACGGAAGATGTCGTCGGCATCACCATTGGTGGCCAAAGCATCCATAGCGTCGCCGGCAATCAGGTAGCCAGCGTTGATGTCAGCGCTCAGGCCCTTCATGATCTTGTAGCTGGTACCAACCACGAATTCGTGGCCGATTTCGTCGTCGCCAAGCAGTTCGTCTTCGGCGGTGTTGTGCCAGAAGTACTTAGC
>MAXT01000238.1 GCA_001751225.1 Desulfuromonadales bacterium C00003107
AGACAGGAACCGGCTGCCACGTAAAAGAAGGTAAGAACATATCTATTAATGCGACTATAGCAAACTATGGACTTGTAACTGTGAGTTCTAACTTCAATGTGTCGTTCTTCGATTCTGCGGGTGTATATGGCGATTGGAACACGTGGTTCTGGAACTTCACGTATAACGTGACAGCCGAAGGCGAGCTGGGTAGTACAACCACGGGCTATCCTTATAATACCACGTATGCTACAGGCTACTGGAATCCGTCTTTGGTTGGTACGCATAACATCTCGGTATGGGCAGACCCGGATAATTCCGCGGACGAGTCCCCCACGACAAACAATAACGGGTCCACAGTGATAAACGTGTCGGCATGGCAGAAATACTGGGGTAACGTATCCGGTAATATTGTACTTGCGGATTCCGCGGGACATTCGATGATTAATTGGGTGTGGAGTAATGTAACCGGTACCGGGAATATTTATATCGTGGATGAGGACGTGTCCGTGAATTGGAGCGCATTGCACGGGCTTGGTTGTGATAAAGATAATATTCTTAATGCAACAGGCAATGATTTTAGTGAGGCGGATACGGCGCTTAATATGAGGTCAAGTGACTTTAACGCAACGGGATTTGTGAATAACAATATCACGGAATTGTTCTGCGATGGCAACCCGAACACGGCGACAAATACCACGTATTTCGTTGTTTGGCGACGTAACGTGCCGAATGTGCCAGTTGTGAACAGCTCGGATATGACGAATCATGTGGATGCCGAGAATGCGAACTTCATCAGTGGAATTTTATGGATGTACGATGGGAATAAAGATTATTATGACGGTACACAAGATCTGGTGGTTGTAGCAAATGAGCGAACGCATGCACTGGGGTTAGCGGATGTCTCGGCGGTGCATAATTACGAGGTTGGGCTGCCGTGTATTTTGAATGCGACTAGTGGCGGGAATGTGGACTTTTATGTGGAGTTGGCGTGAGGAGCAGGGGAGGTGGAAGGTGGAAGGTGGAAGGTGGAAGGTGGAAGGTGGAAGGTGGAAGGTGGAAGGTGGAAGGTGGAAGGTGGAAGGTGAGAGGGGATAGGAATGGGTGAAAAGGAAAGGATAGAGAGTTTTGAGGATTTGGAAGTGTATCAGAAGCTTTTTGAGTTGCATTTGGAGATAAATGAAAGTTCTTTGCAGTTTCCAAAACATGAACTGTATGAATTAGGGTCACAAATAAGGCGGTCTTCGAATTCGATACCCGCGAATCTGGCGGAATGCTGGAATAATAGGCATAATAACATATATCTGGAAGGTATTAATCGTGCCTTTGGCGAGTATCAGGAAACGTTGCACCATTTGCAGGTTGCTTATCGGAAAGGTTACATCACTAAGGAGATATATGTAAACTATCGAGAACGGTATGAGGAATGTGCAAGAATGCTTAGAGGTTTGGAATCCGCGCTCAGGCGGTGGAAGGCGAGAGGTGATGGGTGGAGGGGATATGAGTATGAGCAAGAATAAAGGTAGTAAGGAATTAGGGCACAATTTTAATAGCTCATTGCACCCTACACCTTGCACCCTACACCTTACACCCTACACCTTAGTTGCTTTGGGCTCTTTATCGGAACTTGAAACACAGGTTCTAATTGCAAATAGATTAGAATATTTAATCAAGCCAACTGATTTACTGGATAATATTGTACACATCCGTAAATTACTAAACGGGTTAATATTTTATGTGAAGAAAGGAATCAGTAAAAATGAATAAAAAATATACTAAATCACCCATCACCCATCACCTACTTGCACTATTCGTCATATTCGTGGTCGTAGCAGCGTGGCACATGCCCGCGCTTGCGGCTGTGACGGACGAAGCACGAGGCGGATACATAACTTCTATCAGTTTCGCTGTGGCGTCACAAACCGAGTACTGGCAAGGCTACTACGGTGCTATTTCTTATTTAGACCCGAAATCGCCCTGGTACCCGTTGTATTTCAATACTTCGGCACCTGAGGCAAGCAGTATAAGGCAAATCGTGCTGAACATATCAACGTTTACACCAAATGAATACATTCTGGTAACGAGTTCGAGTTATATGAACATAGTCAGTTTGCAAGCAGGAAACGTATCAAAAGTGGATGCCATAACAGGGACAGGCTCGGATTCCGGCACGAACACGTTTACAGACAAAAGTACGTTTGATAAAATACCCGGTAGAGGCGTCATCCTGAATGTTCCGACTGTACATCTAAGCGGTAACTTCAGTGAGGGGCTATTGAACGACAGCGGCAATAATAACGCTTTTATCGTGCCTATCGTGAATGACACCACCGGTTATGAAGGCATATTGTGTAATTTCCAGTTTATTCTGCCTACGAACCGCACGAATCCCGTTTCTTACTATATGTATTATCTCTCGAGCCAGGTAACAAACCAGAGTGTCGTAGGGCAGATAACACATAGCAATAATAATACCGGGATAACGAATGTCGCGGTGAATTTGACTGCCGTAACGACTATGAATCTCGTGGGGTTGGCAACAACAAACGAAACTGGCTATTACGAATTTACAAACGTTAACACCGGCGATTATTACGTAAACGCCACAAAAATACGGTACTGGGATAACTCAACTGCAGTGTCTGTAACTGTCAATGAGACGCAAATAGCGACTCTACAGCTTTGGCTGGTAGGTGATGTGGATAATAACGGTAAAACAGCACAGCCAAATGATTTGACCTTGATGCTCCGGGTAGTTTTATGGGAACATACAGGAAATTGGCGGTATGACCTGAACAGAAACGGTATAAATGGCGATGTCGGTGATTTAGTGCTGATGAACCGAGCGGCGTTGGGCGAGATTATATTGACATGACGAGGCAAGAAAAAGAATGAACATGAAAATAGTGATGTATGGGCTTTGTGCAATTGTGTTATTGATGGCGATGCCGGTCTCGGCGCAGCCGACAGCGGATAGCTTTAGTGTGCACAATGCGAGTGGCGCTCCGGGCACTTCGGTAATCGTGCCGGTAAA
>MAXT01000239.1 GCA_001751225.1 Desulfuromonadales bacterium C00003107
GGGAAGACCCATGTTCCAGTTCAACTTGAATCACGGCTCGTTCTATACAACCAAGATGCTCATATGATTTTTCCATAGCAACACTTTAACTCATCTAAGCGTTGCACTTCGAACTTGAGTCCGGCAAGAGATAAAGGCCAGGCTTGGCATTAAGGGAATGGGGAGAAGAATCGAAGAGCAAGAATCTGACCGATGTGTGTTGAGAGAAGAATCTGAACCTTACAGTGCCGCTTTTGACCCCAAAAAGGAGCGTTTAAGCTCGGACAATAGCTATTTCCTGGATGTTTTATTCACGGACTCAATAGGTTAGCTTGGTCCGACCCCAGGACCCAGCCAGGCAAATCCACCTGGCGATCTGTCGGTTATGGTGGTTGCTTCCGAATCTGACCAATATTTAAAAGACTGGGTTAAGCCATCAATGGCGAATCGTGTGATAATCTCAAGGGTCACAAAAGTGAGGCCTGAGCAAGTTGCGTATTGTGGGTTTATCATTACCGGTCTTACTCCTTCACCAGAGCCCAAAAGCGCAATTCAGTATTCAGTAGGCTTTCGACTAATAGGGCCTAGTGGAAAGGTCCTCTTCCAAGTGCCAGATTATACGAGAGGACAACTAAATAACCCCAAGAAACCAGCACTGGTTATGGCCGACCCTGCACTTGATCTTGTGCTAGAGGCTACTGATCCAGCTGGCATTTATAGGCTAGAAGCCGTTGCAACAGACTTGGTTACTAAGGAGAGAACAGTCGGGAGTTACGAGCTAACCCTGGTAAAATAAGCAGCTTTCTAACGAATAAGGATAGATCGCGGCTCGTTCCTCGCGCAATCTATCCTTATTCGTTAGCTGTTGCCGGTTAATAAAAAAGGCCCACCCGTAGATATCGGGTGGGCCTTTTCTGTCTGCCGTCATTGATGCGAATGGTTGTAAGGCGATTTTTGACATCGAATCGCTTAGCCTGCGAAAAAGATGAAAAAAATTGACAGCTTTTCCGGCCAGGAGGTATAAGTTGCTATCGCTTAACGGGGAAAGACTGAAGAATGAATCGACTTTTGTAATCGTTATTGGGACCGGTTAAACTCCTAAACGCCGGAAAAACCATGACCGAACAGCGTCAATCATTGGGCAAGTGGGGCGAGGAACAGGCCGCCCGTTTTTTGCGCCGCAGCGGGATGAAAATCGTGGCCCGTAATTTGAGCACCCCGGTGGGGGAAATCGATATCATTGCTCGCAAGGGCAAAATCTTGATCTTTGCCGAGGTCAAGACCCGCCGGAGCAGCGCCTACGGTGCGCCTCAGGAAGCGGTCGGCGCCGCCAAGCAGCGACAGATTCTGCGGGCTGCCAGTTGGTACTTAAACGATCAGGGATGGCAGGATTTACAGCCGCGCTTCGATGTGCTGGCGGTGCAGGTGGTGGATGACCAGGCACAGATCGAACATATTACCGATGCCTTCGGCTTGTCGGACTGGTGATAAGTTTTTATCCGGAAGCGGCCCTTTTCCCATATATAAACTGCATTATGCCCATCCGAAATTTCCGGATGGGCACTAATTAGAAGAGAGGGACGTAAAGATGGAAACCAGATTGTCCGTTCATGGGCTGGTCCGAATCGGGGTGGTGAGCCCCGAGCATCGGGTTGCGGATATCGCCTTCAATTGCGAGCAGATTCGCCACGCGGTGAGCGCCACTGCCGATTGCCGGTTTTTTCTGCTGCCTGAACTGTGCGTCACCGCCTATAGCTGCGGCGATCTGTTCTTTCAGTCGCTTCTTATCGAGCAGGCGCAGCAGGCTCTCTTCGAGTTGGCCGAGTTCAGCGCCGAAAAGCAGTTGACCCTGGTCGTCGGTACGCCGGTGGCTCAGGGAGGCCGGCTTTTTAACTGTGCGGCCTTCATCTCCTGCGGTCAGATCCTCGGTCTGGTACCTAAGACTTTTTTGCCTAATACTCAAGAATTCTACGAGGAACGCTGGTTCTCTTCGTCTACCGACCGCAGCGCTGATTTCGTCGAATGGCGCGGCGAGACGATCCCCTTTGGCTCCGACCTGCTATTTCGCGCCGAAGGGCTGCCCGATTGCGTGATCGGTATCGAGATTTGCGAGGATGGTTGGGTGGCTAATCCGCCGAGCGGCCAGATGGCGGTGAGCGGCGCGACGGTGCTGCTCAATCTTTCGGCCAGCCCTGAACTGCTTGGCAAAGAAGCCTATCGCCGCGCACTGGTACAGGCTAACTCGGCCCGTTGCCTGGCGGCCTATGTCTATGCTTCGGCCGGTCCTGGTGAATCGAGTACCGATCTGGTTTTCTCTGGTCATTCGCTGATCGCCGAGAACGGCGCGGTGCTGGCTGAAACGGAGCGTTTTAAGTTCGACAGCCAGACCATTGTTGCCGATGTTGATATCGAGAGATTGGTCAATGAGCGCGTCAAGAACAACAGCTTTGCTGCCTCCCGCAGTGAAAACGGTTATCGCCTTATCGATTTCCCTCTTCCCGATGCGCTGGCTGCGCCACTGCTCAGGCCGGTGCCGGCGACCCCCTTTGTGCCGGTGGCGGCAGAAGAGCGTGCCGAGCGTTGTTATGAGATTTTCGAGATTCAGACTACCGGACTGGCCAAGCGGTTGCGACACGTCAATTGCTCCCGGGCGGTAATCGGCATTTCTGGCGGACTCGATTCGACCCTCGCCTTGCTGGTGACGGTCAAGGCTTTTGACAAACTTGGCTATGATCGTAGCGGTATCGAGGCCATCACCATGCCTGGTTTCGGCACCACCGGCCGCACCCGTGGTAACGCTGAGCGGTTGGCGGAACTACTCGGTGTCACTCTACGGGTGATTTCCATTGATGCGGCGGTGCGACAGCACTTCGCCGATCTTGGTCACGATGAGACGGTCCACAACATCACCTACGAAAATTCTCAGGCCCGTGAGCGCACCCAGCTTCTGATGAATATCTCCAATCAGGTCGGCGGTCTGCTCATCGGTACTGGCGATCTGTCCGAGCTGGCTCTGGGCTGGTGCACCTACAACGGCGATCATATGTCCATGTACGGTGTTAATGGCGGCGTGCCCAAAACCCTGGTGCGCTATCTGGTGGCCTGGTGTGCCGAATCGGAGTTTTCCGGCGAGACCGCTGACATTCTCATCGATGTCTGCGAGACACCGGTCTCTCCCGAACTGCTGCCGCCTCACGAAAATGGCGAGATCAAGCAGCGTACCGAGGACAAGGTTGGCCCCTATCTGCTGCACGATTTTTTCCTCTATCACTGCGTGCGCCTGCAGTATCGGCCTGCAAAGATTCTGTTTCTGGCTCAGCAGGCTTTTGCCGATCAGTTCAGCGATGAAGTGTTGCGTCAATGGTTGCAGGTCTTTTACCGGCGCTTCTTCTCCCAGCAGTTCAAGCGTTCCTGTCTGCCCGATGGCCCCAAGGTCGGTAGCGTGGTCCTTTCGCCTCGCGGGGACTGGCGCATGCCGAGCGACGCCTGTGTCGCCCTATGGCTGAAGGACCTGGAACAACTGGAGACCGCAGATAGTGACGACTAAGGGAACGGGAGAGCACTGCTGCGGCACACTCTATGTGGTGGCAACGCCGATCGGCAATCTGGAGGATTTGACCCCGCGGGCTTTACGGATTCTGCGCGAGGTGGATCTGGTGGCGGCGGAGGATACCCGCCACAGCCGTAAGCTGTTCAACCATTATGGCATTGAAACCCCTTTGACCAGCTACTTTCAGCACAATGAGGCCGCCAAGGGCGAAAAGCTTCTCCACACCTTATTGGAGGGGCGGGACGTCGCGCTGATTTCCGATGCTGGGACTCCGGCCATTTCCGATCCGGGCTGTTTGCTGGTGCAGCGCTGTCACGAGGCTGGTGTCTTGGTCAGCGCGATCCCTGGACCGTCGGCGTTGATCGCCGCCCTGTCCATGGCCGGCTTGCCGACAGAGCGTTTTGCCTTTGAGGGCTTTTTGCCGGCTAAGACCCATGCTCGGTGTCAAGTCTTGCGAGCCTTGCGTCAGGAACAGCGCACCACGGTTTTTTATGAGGCACCTCACAGGCTGGTGGCGGCACTGCAGGATGTGTTGGCAGAACTGGGGGAAGGGCGGCAAGTTGCGATAGTGCGAGAGCTGACCAAGGTGCATGAAGAGCTGTTCCGCGGCACCGCAGCTGAGGCCTGTGAACATTTCCAGGGGAAGGTCCGAGGCGAGATCGTGTTGCTCATCGGCCCCGCCGAGCAGAGCGCACCGGAGGAATCGGTGCAGGACGCCCTGCGCCGCTGGCGGACCGAAACGGACTTGCCCATGCGCGAGATCGTCAAGCAGGTGGCTAAGGTCTACGGTTTGTCCGGCAGCGAGGTGTACAAGGAGAGTTTGGCCTTGCGAGAGGAAGAGGAGTGAGTGCATTGAATGGATCTCACTCCCGCTTTTTTCAGTCGCTCAAGCCGCAAAGACGCCAAGAAAACACGGTTTGCATCTCTTTGCGACTTGAGTGAGCGAAGCGAACGAGCGTGAGGTTGCTTTAGAACCTTACCTCAAAACCATTGAACTCCCCCCGATAGGGCTGATTTTCACTATGCAGGGCCTCGACATGGCCGCTCTCCGGACCTTGGCGTAGATCAACAAGAGCATCGCTGACGAACTCCTCGGGTCCCTCCAATACCGCTTCAACGGAACCGTCTTCGCAGTTGCGCACCCAGCCGGTGAGCTGCAGCTCTTGCGCGGTGCGCAGGGTGAAATAGCGAAAACCGACCCCCTGCACCTGTCCCCGTACTGCCAGCTTCACTCTAATCCTGTTCATCGTTATCGATCCCTGCCAGCAATTGCTGAAACTCCTCTTCGCTGAGGACCGTCACCCCCAGCTCATTCGCCCGATCGAGTTTGCTGCCGGCATCCCGGCCGGCCACCAGGTAGTCGGTTTTTTTACTCACCGAACCGGAGGCGCGGCCACCGAAACCTTCGACCAGCTGTTGTGCCTCTTTGCGTTTGAAGATCTCCAGGCTGCCAGTGAAGACGAAGGTCTTGCCGGTCAGCGGTCCGCCGCTTCTCTTTTCGCCAGTCTGGGGACGTACTCCGGCATTCTGCAATTCGGCCAGGAGTTGCATATTGCGCTCGTTGGCAAAAAAGTCCACCACGCTGTCGGCGACTTGAGGACCGACTTCGTGCAGGGCTAGTAGTTGGTCTCGGTTAGCAAGGGCCAGTTCTGCCAAGGTGCCGAATTGTGCGGCCAACAGTTTGGCGAGGTGTTCGCCGACGTTACGAATGCCGAGGGCAAACAGGAAGCGCGCCAGGGGTCGTTCCTTGCTGGCAGCGATAGCGGCCAACAGCTTGTCCGTCGATTTTTCGCCCATCCGTTCGCAAACCAGCAACTCTTCTCTACTCAGGCGGTAGAGACCGGCAAAGTCTTGGATCAGGCCGCGTTCCAATAGTTGGTCGATGGTTCGTTGACCGAGGCCGTCGATATCCATGGCTCGTCGGGCAACAAAGTGTTTGAGGGATTCCCGCAAGCGAGCCGGACAGGAACTGTTCTGGCAACGGGGCACGACCTCGCCTTCAAGGCGGCTGACCGGTCCGCTGCACACGGGGCAACTGACCGGCAGGGGCAGAGTCCGTTCATCGCCGCTGCGTTTGTCGGTCAGCACCCGCACCACATCGGGAATGACGTCGCCGGCCCGTTCCAC
>MAXT01000240.1 GCA_001751225.1 Desulfuromonadales bacterium C00003107
CTGTGGAAGCAGCCGGGGCTTTTGCTCTTGTCATGGAGGGTATCCCCGCGCCGCTAGCCGCAGAAATTACCGCTGCTGTCGGTATTCCAACCATCGGCATCGGTGCTGGAGTCGACTGCGACGGTCAGGTGCTGGTGATTCACGATATCCTCGGTCTCTGTGAGAAGTTTTCGCCCAAATTTGTCAAGCGCTATGCCGACCTGGCGGGAACCATCCGCGGCGGTGTAGAAGATTATATTCGCGAAGTTCGGGACGGGGTCTTCCCTGGTCCGGAACACAGCTTCAAGTAGGTCGCCATGGAGATCATCAGTTCCGTTACAGACATGCAGCAGCGCTGTCTGGCAGCTCGGGCCGCCGGTCGGCGCATCGCCCTGGTACCGACCATGGGTTTCCTGCACGAGGGTCATCTGTCTTTGCTGCGGGAAGGTAAGGAGCGGGGAGACCTGTTGGTACTGTCCCTCTTTGTCAATCCCTCTCAGTTCGGTCAGGGTGAAGACCTCGACAGTTATCCCCGTGATCTGGAACGGGACGCCGAGTTGGCCCGCAGCGTCGGGGTCGACTTGCTCTTTGCGCCCACCGCCAGCGACATGTACCCGGCAGGTTATGCCAGCTACGTTAACGTGGAAGGGCTCACCGAAGTCCTCTGCGGCGAGAGCCGACCGGGGCATTTTCGCGGCGTCACCACGGTGGTTTGCAAGCTGTTTACTATTGTCCAGCCGCAGGTGGCACTCTTCGGTCTCAAGGATTTCCAACAACTGGCCGTAATTCGCCGCATGACCCTCGATCACAATCTGCCGGTAGAGATCGTCGGTATGCCCATCGTTCGCGAAGCGGACGATCTGGCCATGAGTTCCCGCAATAGCTATCTATCGCCGCAGCAACGCTGTCAGGCCCTGGCCTTAAGCGACGCTTTGCGCTTGGCTCGAACCGTCGTCGCCGACGGAGAGGAGAGTGCCGACAATCTGCTGCAGATGGTGCGCCGCCGCATCGAGCAAGAAGCCGATGCAGCTATCGACTACGTGCAGATATGCCACGCTGAAACCCTGCGGAAGGCGACGGTCATCGACCGCAATGCCGTGCTGCTGTTGGCGGTGCGTATCGGCCAAACCCGTTTAATCGACAACAGTTATCTCGTTGAGGAGGACTGCTCATTATGAACCGCAAAATGCTCAAATCTAAAATTCACCGTGCCACTGTGACTGGCGCCGATCTCGAATACGAGGGGAGCGTGACCATCGACCCCTTGCTGCTCAAGGCAGCTGATATTCTGCCCTATGAGGCGGTGGATATCTGGAACGTTACCTACGGTACCCGCTTTCAGACCTATGTCATCGAAGGTCAGCCCGGTAGCGGTACCATCTGTATCAACGGCGCCGCCGCCCGCTTGGTTTCCCGGGGCGACAAAGTAATTATCGCCAGCTGGGTTGAGATTCCCAATCAAGAGGCCGCCAGTCACGAACCGAAGCTGATCTTCGTTGACGATCACAACGTGTCGACGGATCAGGATAAGGAAACTCCTGGGCAGGGCACGCTGCGCAAAGCAATCTAGTCTCTGATTCGGAAACAACCTTTGAGTTATTGATGACCCTCTATCTGGCTCGCTATCTATTGCCTATCAGTGCTCCGCCTATCGAGGATGGAGCCCTGTTGCTGCACCAGGGGCGGATTGAGGCCGTTGGCCGACGGGCCGAGTTGTTGCCGGGGTTTACTGGCGAGGTGGTTGATTTTGGCGATGCGGCGTTACTGCCGCCCTTGGTCAATGCTCATACCCATCTGGAGCTGAGCCACTTTCCTCGTTGGGCCGCTGCGGCCGTTAAGTCTCATGCGCCAGCTTCCTTTGTCGACTGGATACTGCATCTGATTGACATCAAGCGCGGTTTGGCTGAGAAGGATCTGTTGGTGTCTCTGCAGGACGGCTTGCGCCAATGTCTGCGCTTTGGCACCGGGGCCGTCGGTGATATCCTCAGTACCGCCAGTTTATCCCAGCACTATGCTGCCAGCCCTCTCTGCGGCCGTGTATATTTCGAGCTGCTAGGGGTGGAGCCAACCGTGTGGCAGGATGCTCTGCTTCGGGCAGAGGCAGAGCTCGGCAAAGACCACTTCGGTCGCTTGCAGCCGGGATTGGCACCCCATGCCCCCTACAGCCTATCGCCGGTCGCCCTATCGACGATCTTCGATGCTGCCCGTCAGCATAATTGGCCATTGACCACTCATCTGGCCGAATCCCTCCAGGAAAGCGAACTGCTTGAGCGAGGCACTGGTGAATTGCTTGAGCGCCTCTATCCAAAGGTCGGTTGGTCCGAGTATCGCCCGGCCGCTGTTAACTGCAGCCCGACAGCCCATCTCGATCGTTTAGGCGGTTTGCAGCCCGATAATTTGCTGGTGCATGGGGTTCAGGTAGACAAAGCCGATTGTCGCTTGCTGGCAGAGCGCAACGTTACCATGTGCCTTTGCCCCCGTTCCAACGAGCGTCTTGGCGTCGGTCGGGCACCAGTAGCCGATTATCGAGACACCGGAGTCAAACTGGCCCTGGGTACCGACAGCTTGGCCAGTAACGATTCATTATCCATGTGGGAAGAACTGGCTGCCGCAAGGCGCTGTTACGGTACCCATCTCAGCCCTGCTGAACTGTTGGCTATGGCTACCCGCAACGGTGCCGAGGCCCTCGGTCTTAAAGGGGAGATGGGCACTCTGCAGGCCGGTTATGGCGCCCACTTCCAGCTGCTGTCGCTTCCCGATCCACCGCCCTTGGCCGAACTCGAAGAGTTTCTTTGCAGCCGTGGTTGCGGTACAGCGCCCAGCGCCCTTTATCTGACAGGCCGCGAGCTATTGGCGGGTAAATACCGTAATGCGTAAGGCGTAAGGCGTGAGTGGGTATAGGCCTTTAACCCGTTACGACTCACGAATTACGACTCACGGACTTCCCGGTTCATGGCTTTTGCCTGATCAGCGTATGCGAAGCATCAGATTTTATCAGCGTCCAAAATAGTTTTGGTTTATCGGTCCTGCTGAAAAACCTAGCGATGGCCTTTTTCAATCGTTTCATATAAACTCACTTTTTCCCGTCGGCTGTAAATCACATCGAGCGGGGGGAGGCACGCCATGGCTCTGCGACTGTTAATCAAAACCAAACTACAACGCTGTTTTTTGGCCGGTCTGGTGGCGGTAGTGCCCATCAGCCTGACGGTTCTGGTGGTGCGCTGGACCATTACCCTGATGGACCAGTTACTACTGCGCTTTATTCCAGAGCGCTACTGGCCCGAGGTGCTGATCGGCTTTGCCCTGCCGGGGATCGGTCTACTGGCCACCCTGCTGATGATCCTGTTGGTCGGGGTGCTGGTCACCAACTACTTTGGCCGTTCGCTGCTGCATCTGTCCGAACGGATAATGGGCCGTATCCCCCTGGTAAAAGGTATTTTCGGTCTGTTCAAGCAGGTCGCCGATACGGTGCTCAGCGCCGATCGGCAGGGTTTCCGCAAAGTGGTGCTCATCGAGTATCCGCGGCGGGGCCTCTGGTCCGTCGGTTTCGTTACCGGCGTCTCCCAGGGCGAGGTACAGCGCTTGACCGAACAGCACATGATCAACGTCTTCATGCCGACCACCCCCAATCCTACCTCCGGTTACTATATTCTGGTGCCGGAACAGGATGCTCGGGAATTGAAAATGACCGTCGATGACGCTTTCAAGCTGATCATCTCCGGCGGTATGGTGTCGCCGCCTGAAAGCTGTCCTCTCGACCTTCAGCCTGCTGGTCAGACGGAGACCTTTTGATCTCGACGGCAGAACGAAATTTTTAACTGCACTGATGTATATAGAGGAAGCTGGGCATGGGCATTAAAATCATCGCCACCAACAAAAAGGCCTATCACGAGTTTTTCATTGATGAGGTCTACGAGGCCGGCCTGGTGCTGACCGGTACCGAAGTGAAGTCGCTGCGCCTCGGTCAGGTCAATATCAAGGAATCCTTCTGCCGGCTGGTCAATGGCGAAGTGTTCATTAATAATATGAACATCAGCCCCTACGAGCAGGGCAGTCGCGAGAATGTCGATCCAACCCGGGTGCGCAAACTGCTGCTGCACAGCGCGGAGATCGCCAAGTTGTTCCGCAAGACCGAAGAGCGGGGCTTCTCCCTGGTGCCGACCAAGATCTATTTCAAGAACGGCCGGGTCAAGATTGAGATCGGGGTAGGGCGGGGTAAAAAGCTCCACGACAAGCGCCATACCCTCAAAGAAAAAGAAGCAAATCGCGACATGGCTCGTGCGATACGCGATCGGGACTAAGCTGGCCTTTTAACGTCAAATGTGAGACAATACGTTTGTTGGAAAAAAAGAAGTTTTGGTGTTTGGGGTGAACCCATCACCACTTACGCATAACGCATTACGGATTTATGGGGGTGACCTGGTTTCGACGGGGATTGGAAGCAAAGGTGGCATGCCGGGGACGCCAGTTGGCCTCGTTAAAAAACTGGCATTTATACAAACGCCGATACTGACGTTTCGTACGCACTAGCAGCTTAATTGCTGTTACGTCTTGAGTTCCATTGCCTGTGTGGGCTTAAAGACGCAATTTAATAGGCTAGTTCCAGCAAGGGTTCGTGGTGCCGGAACGAAATTAAAGCGAAATCGCCTGTGTCAGATCCTGTCG
>MAXT01000241.1:0-1538 GCA_001751225.1 Desulfuromonadales bacterium C00003107
ATTCTCAACGAGTGGACTGCGGCCGGCTGGCATTACGAGAGCATCCAGTTCGCTATGCGCGAGGCCAGTAAACGACCGGCTATGGCCTTTGTGCTCTTTACCCGTCCGTCTGACTGAGCCATGCTTGCGGTCTTATAGGATAGCTAAGCAAAAATTTCGATTTACAAGGCGCAGGTTTTTTCAGGGGTGAAGGCATACATGGGTATGTCAGAGTCCTGAAAAAACGCTGTAACGCAGAAAGGCGGATTTTTTGCGACGATATCAGTCGTCCCAGTCTTCGATTTCTCGATAGATGATGGTCTTTTTGGGATCGGAGGAGGGCGTAGCTCCACAGAGTTCGCAGGTCGGCTCCAAAGGCTCGTCTTCGAGTAATTCTTTGGATCCGAGCTCGATGGGTTTACCGGTGCAGGTGCAATACCATTTGCGATAGATGCTCATAGGGCCTCCTCATCGGTTCAGCGAAGGGTTGCTCCTGATGCTGGCCGCAACCGGGGGATGATGCCACGCTATAACACTATAGCAAACGGCAGCTAATCGGTCCCCGTCTGCTGACGGATTCTCACCTATAGTTTTCGACTAGGCCGAAGAGCTCAGTAGCTGAGACCGGTCTTTTTTCGTACCTTGCGCAGGGTTTTCGAGGCGGCGTAACGGGCCTTCTGGGCACCCTCGGCCAGAACCTTACGCAGGCCTTCCTTGTCCGCCAGCAGTTCCTTGCGCCGTTCGGTGTAAGGAGCGAAAAAGTCGCGAACCGTCTCAAACAACTCCTGCTTGACTTCACCGTAACCGAGACCGCCAGCCTGATAACGCTGGCGCAGGGCCGCCTGCTGTTCCTTATCCAGAAACAGGCGGTAGATTTGAAAGACGTTGCAATTGTCCGGGTCCTTAGGATCCTCTACCGGAGTCGGGTCGGTGACGATGCGCATGATCTGTTTGCGCAGGGGCTTTTCGTCGAGAAACAGATCGATGGTGTTTTTGTAACTCTTGCTCATTTTCTGGCCATCGAGGCCCGGTACCGTGGCCACCTGGTCATCGATTTCCGGATTCGGCAGAGTGAAGGTGTCGCCGTAGTGGTTGTTGAATTTGATGGCGATATCACGGGTAACCTCAACATGTTGTTTTTGGTCCTTGCCCACCGGCACCGTTTCACTCTGAAACAGCAGAATGTCAGCGGACATCAACACTGGATAGGCGAACAGGCCATGGTTAGCGGCAATGCCCTTGGCGATCTTGTCTTTATAGCTGTGACAGCGCTCTAGCAATCCCATGGGAGTGAAGTTAGACAGAATCCAAGCAAGTTCCTGCACCTCGGGAACGTCGGACTGGACCCAAAAGACGCTCTTCTCCGGATCGAGGCCCAGAGCTAGAAAGTTGGCGGCCGCTTCCAGAGTACCGGTGGCCAGAGCTTTGCCGTCGCTGAGACTGGTCATGGCGTGGTAATTGGCGATGAAGCAGTACAGTTCCTGGTGCTCCTGGTAATCGATCATCTTCTTCATCATGCCGAAGTAATTGCCCAGATGCAGGGAGCCGGAAGGCTGAAT
>MAXT01000241.1:1576-1963 GCA_001751225.1 Desulfuromonadales bacterium C00003107
AAGATGCTTTCGCAAAAAGTCATGAGATGGCGGCGCCATCAAAGAAAGCCGCGGTCAGTTAAGGCCGCGGCTTTTTTGTTTTTCCATCGCCGGTGTTGCTGGCGGCAGATTATCTTTCTGGGTGCGCGAACCGTCTTAATCTATGGTTCGGCGCCACCACTTGGAGTGCATATGTAATATACTCTTTGAATTCATGGTGGCCAACGTTAGCAGTTCTGTCGCGGCCCGTCAACGGCCAAATCAGTCCTGTCCCACAGCGTCCGCCGGAGCGAACATGCTGGCCAGTTGTATCAGCTGAGCCAGTTCGATACCGCTTTCCTTGAGTAGCTTGAGAAAGATCGGAAAGAGCTGCATCAAAAACATCTGGTCCTGCATGGCATCTTTGGC
>MAXT01000241.1:2007-2808 GCA_001751225.1 Desulfuromonadales bacterium C00003107
GTCCCGGTAGTCTTGGGCGAAATGAACCTCGAGGCCCTCTTTGAGATAATCGGGCAGCTCGTCGAAATTCTTGCGATTGTCTTCGGGGAAGATGATCTTGGTCAGACCGGCCCGGCGCACGGCGATGGTCTTTTCCTTGACACCGCCGATGGGGAGCACTCGACCGGTAAGAGTCAGTTCGCCGGTCATGCCGAGTTTTTTCACCACTGGTTTACCTGTGATCATCGACAGCAGGGCGGTGGTCATGGTAACCCCCGCCGACGGGCCGTCTTTGGGCGTGGCACCGGCCGGCACGTGCAAATGAACAAAATGCTTGTCAAAGAAATCCGGGTCGGTGCCGTATTCCTGCAGGTGGGCCATAACATAGGAATAGGCGATTTCGCTGCTCTCGACCATGACGCTGCCGAGCTGGCCGGTCTGCTTAAAGCCTTTGTTTTTACTCGGCATAGCCGTCGCTTCGATCTGCAGGGTGGCGCCGCCCATGGCGGTCCAGGCCAATCCGGTAACGACTCCCGGGACCCCTTCAAAGACTTCTTCTTTAGTAAAGATCGGTTTGCCCAGATATTCCTCAACGTTTTGCTTGCCGATGGTGATACGTTCGGTTTGCCCCTCGGCATAGGCCATGGTCGCCTTGCGCATGATCTTCTTGATCAGGTTCTCGAGGGAGCGCACACCGGCTTCACGGGCATAGCCGTCGATAATCACTCGCAAAGCGTTTTTGCGGATAGTGATCTGGGATTTATTCAGGCCGTGATTTTTCAGGGCCTTGGGAATCAGGTAGCGGCGGGCGATTTCCAGTTT
>MAXT01000242.1 GCA_001751225.1 Desulfuromonadales bacterium C00003107
CAGTTGATCAGGTCGTGAATGGCCTTGGGGCCACTTTCCACAACCAATTGTACAACCTCCTCGCAGCACAGGTTAGCCCCTGCAACCATGGTGTCTTTGAAATGGGAGGCAAAAGAGTCTTCCGTAGAAATAACCGATGCGATACCGCCCTGAGCCAAATTGGTGGCAGTCTCGGACATATCCCGCTTGGTTATCAGGGCTACGGTGCCGCGTTCTGCGACCTTCAAGGCGTAGGAAAGACCGGCGATGCCGCTACCGATGACCAAAAAGTCTGACGTGATCTTCAAAAGAAAAGCCTCATCGATTAAAGAAAAAACGTAAAAAGGCGATATGAATTGAGATGAGGTAGCAAAAAAGCCACCGACAACAAATGTCTATGGCCACTTACTGATCGCTTTAAAAGAAATTATTATCAGGGTCCAGTCCGCGATTGTCAAGAATTTTGCTATTGGTAAATCTGTTGTAATACTGCAGCTTTCAATATATATTCGCTGGAAAACTAGCTTAATGGATTTCGCATGCAAGTAATTCAACGTATTTTAATCATCTTTATCTTTTCTGCAACGATGTTATGTTCCAGTTCCGTTGTAGGTTGGTGTGATATATACAAATATGTCGACGTTAATGGCGTGGTCCATTTTACCAATACGCCAACTGGCAACAAGTTTCGGTTCTACTTAAAAGAGTCTTCCAAACCTGAAGCAGGCAGCGGAACCTTGAGCGACCAGATCGCTCGCTCAGCCAAGGCCTTTGACCTGGATGAAGCTTTGATTAAGGCGGTCATTAAGGTTGAGAGTAATTATGATCCCAAGGCGGTCTCAGCCAGAGGCGCACAGGGTATGATGCAGCTTATCCCGGCTACCGCGCGGGAAATGCAAGTAATCGATCCATTTAATGCGGCTGATAATATCCGTGGCGGCAGTCGTTATTTACGGCAGATGCTCGATCAGTTTGGCGGCAACCTGGAGCTGGCCCTGGCGGCTTACAACGCTGGTCCCGGCAATGTGCGCCGCTATGGTGGTGTCCCTCCTTTTGCGGAAACCAAAAATTATATTCAGCAAGTTAAGAAATATCTGCAATTTTATCAATAACCAAGAAAGCTATTTACATGGATGTTCGTTCGGGTCCATTGAACCTGCCAAATTTGCTCACTCTGGCACGCATTGCTTGCATACCCTTATTGATGACTCTTTTACTTATGGAGGGAAGAACTAGCGCTTTTTGTGCGGCACTGGTTTTCTCTCTTGCAGCCATTACCGATTGGCTTGACGGTTATCTGGCCAGAAAATGGCAAGTGGTTACTGTGCTGGGCAAATTTCTTGATCCCCTGGCAGACAAATTAATTGTCATGGCGGCCCTGATCATGCTTATTCCGCTTGGGAGGGTGCCGGCCTGGGCTGTTTTTGTTCTTTTGGCCCGGGAGATCGTTATTACCGGGCTGCGTTCCATCGCTGCATCCGAAGGGATTGTTATCTCCGCAAGCAATCTTGGGAAGTATAAGACCATTCTGCAGATGGTGGCGATTATCGGCCTCTTATTGCATTACGATTATTATTGGTTCTTCGGATTGCGTTATGAATGGTTACATGTTTCCATGCAACGTTTTGGTTTGCTCTTTTTCTGGTTCGCTTTGGTGTTGACTCTCTGGTCAGGGATTGACTATCTATTCAAATTCTTCAGGGTAATAAATCGCTAAGGAAAAAATGGAGCTGATAACTGGAATTTTTTGTTGACTTGGAAAATGCCTTTTGTTATTAATAGGCCCGCTCGCAACGGTGGGCAGAAAAACGATTTAGCGGGAGTAACTCAGTGGTAGAGTGCAACCTTGCCAAGGTTGAAGTCGCGAGTTCGAATCTCGTTTCCCGCTCCATAAATCAAAAGCCCTGGGACATTGTCCCGGGGCTTTTGCGTTGTGACTGTTTGCTACAAGAGCCTTGAAGTTTTTATACAGGGGAACGAGTAAAAATATGCCCGGTTACAGAGCCGAAGGGGTAGGGGAACGAAGCCTTTTCCGCGGTTCAGCTTTTTACTCAATTTAGGTATTTTCCCTTTATGTGAATTTAGCGCTGAATTTCGCCGTCGCTGGTCCGTCTTTGCTCTCGTGATAGCGTAGTAACAGGTAGCAGGCATTACATCGTTCCACCAGAACGAAATACTTTCCGTGTCCAAAATTGCATGGCAGAAAGCACGACCGATTGAGCTGCCTTTACTGGATTACCCTGTGGTCTCCGGCTTTGACGTCCTCTTTTTGTCTGTAGACGGGGTGCTTACCGGTACCCTTGGCAAGGTGAGGGAAGGGGAGAAGCTCAGCGATAGGTAGCGGACCTTTGCCTTTTTGGCCACCGCCCACGGGCCTTATTTTACCATTGTCACTCAGGCGCTGCCCTACGATAGTGCCTATATCGCCCAAGTCGCTTATGATAATTGTACCGATGCTTCGGTGGAGGTTTTAGCCGATCCAAGGATCAGGTCGCTCGCAAAGGGATCGATAGCCACGGGTATAATGCCCGCGGGGAGATGGACGCTAAAATGTGAGCCTAAGCGCGAAACAAAAAGGTTTTTTCGATGTACCTTGGCTGCTGCAGCGCAGTGCGGTCATGGATGACTGGGGCCGGTTGGTTAACCCCCAAATCTTTTGACGATTCGGTGATCAGCCGTTGTTGGAGATATGGAACAATAAGCCGTTGCGCACCTTCCGCGAGAATATACATACCTTCGATTGCTACTTAATAGTTGCAATTGTTGTGTGTGCCCCCTGCGATCTGGTGCCGGAAGAAGACTTTGAGCAGGGTTGTTATGCCAAGGTCAAGCTTTGTGGTTCCTGTCGATAGGCGATGGGGTTATTGCAGTGTTTGCAGTAGGAACTATTAGTTTGTAAATTCAATTGTAATCAGAAGGTCTTGTATGGTTTGATGCGGCATTCATACTTGTCATTGAAGTCGGTGAAGAAAGTGGAGTTTCTGCTGGATTCGGGCCTGTTCTTCAGGGCGGGCAGGCCGGTCAAGTTTGAATGTGCGCATCTTGCCCAAGGGCGTTCTGCAGAAAAAGAAGAAAAAGAAGAAAAAGAAGTTGCCTTTTTAGATACTGCATGTTAGAAATTCGGTCTTCGGGGCGTAGCGCAGCCTGGTAGCGCGCCTGGTTTGGGACCAGGATGTCGGAGGTTCGAATCCTCTCGCCCCGACCATTTTTACACACATGCCGATTGAGCTAATGATGTAGGCATCGGTCGCTAATGTTGAAATGGAACTACAAAAACCGGTTCGCCATATACATGAAGTGTAGAGAGTCGGCTCGTGCGCCAGTAGCTCAGCTGGATAGAGCATCGGCCTTCTAAGCCGAGGGCCCCAGGTTCGAGTCCTGGCTGGCGTACCACATTCTCCACACAGCTAATTTTAGATTGACAAGTGGTCGGGTAGTTTTGTAGAGTGCCGCAGCTTTTATGGTGGGTGTAGCTCAGTCGGTAGAGCACTGGATTGTGGCTCCAGTTGTCGAGGGTTCGATCCCCTTCACTCACCCCATTTTACAACCACTGCCCGTCTCCCGGTGATCCGCGGGCCGCTATCGTGAGATTAGCGGCAGGATTGCCATTGACGGGCTTTTGTTTTTTCTCCTCTCGGCCGTTTGCCTGGACAGGGTTCACGCTCTGGCTCGGAAAGCGTTCCTTGCTTGATGGAGGATTTTTGCCGAATCTATATT
>MAXT01000243.1 GCA_001751225.1 Desulfuromonadales bacterium C00003107
CTTCCAGCTCAACCAACTCCATCAGCTCTTCGTCATCAACCATGTCGGCCTTGTTCAGGAACACGACCATGGCAGGAACGCCGACCTGACGGGCAAGCAGGATGTGCTCGCGGGTCTGGGGCATGGGGCCGTCAGCCGCCGACACTACCAGAATGCCGCCGTCCATCTGCGCCGCACCGGTAATCATATTCTTGACGTAGTCGGCGTGGCCGGGGCAGTCAACGTGGGCATAGTGACGGTTTACAGTCTCATATTCGACGTGAGCGGTGGCGATGGTGATGCCGCGCTCACGCTCTTCGGGAGCGTTATCGATCTGATCGAAGGCCTTGTACTCGCCCGTACCGCCAGCAGCCATAACCTTGGTAATAGCGGCAGTCAGTGTGGTCTTGCCGTGGTCGACGTGACCGATGGTGCCGATATTGACATGGGGCTTTGTTCTTTCAAATTTTTCTTTTGACATTGCGTCAACCTCCCTTGTTTTTAACTTTTTTGTTTTGACCTAGGTGGGGCCGCCAGAGCATTGACCGGGGCCGGCAAAAATTGCTCCAAAGCAAAACGTCCAGCAACGGAATCTCTGAAAATGGAGCCCACAATCGGAGTTGAACCGATGACCTCATCCTTACCAAGGATGCGCTCTACCAACTGAGCTATGTGGGCTTATTCGAGATCACGCTTACTGGATTCGCTGCTTTTTCTAAAATGGAGCGGGAAACGGGACTCGAACCCGCGACCCTCAGCTTGGAAGGCTGACGCTCTAGCCAACTGAGCTATTCCCGCCCGAGAAAACGACAACCAAACCCTATGTGAAGCATTTTGGACTTGGCGACGGCTCCGGTCCCAGTACTGACGGCCTCAGCCTCCTGGTATACGGCCACCGGCACTTTGCCCGGCAAGATTATTTGGTGGAGGGGGGAGGATTCGAACCTCCGAAGTCTACGACGTCAGATTTACAGTCTGATCCCTTTGGCCACTCGGGAACCCCTCCAAGAGAAACTTTCTAGCTATTCAATTGTTGCGCCGTGCCATGCGCAGCCTACTGGAGCTGGCGACAGGAATTGAACCCGCAACCTGCTGATTACAAGTCAGCTGCTCTACCAATTGAGCTACGCCAGCAGCACTGAATTAAGACAGACAGACTTTATACATGGTAACGGGCGACTTTGCAAGGACCATTTTTCACAAAATTGTCACATGCCAAGCAACGGCGTTGTGTATATTATGTTTTCGCCATCCCTGTCAAGCACATTCAAGCATTTTTCCCTAATTAACCAATTTCATTCACTGGAAGAAGTCAGGTTCCTCTGGCGTCCTGCCTCAAACAAAGCAACGGAGGTCGCTACCGATGCATTGAGAGACGATACTTTACCACAGAGAGGAATCGCCAGCAGCAGGTCGCAGTGGGTCCGGGTATTGGGGCGCAACCCGGTCCCCTCGCTGCCGACCACCAGGGCTAAATCGCCCCGCAGGTCCGTGGCATACAAGGAACTGGCGCCCTCTTCTCCAGCCAGACCGTAGACCCATACCCCCTCCTTACGCAAAGCATCGATGGTACGGGCCAAATTGGTTACCTGACATAGCGGAACATGCTCTAAAGCACCGGCGGAAACCTTATCGACCACCCCGGTTACCGGGCAGGCACGATCCTTGGCCACAATCACCCCATGGCACCCGGCACCGTCGGCACTGCGCAAAATCGCGCCGAGATTATGGGGGTCGGTAATTCCATCCAAAATCAAAAAAAAGGCCGGCTCTTTCGAGGCTCGCCATCGACCCAACAGCTCATCTAGTGCAAGATAGGCAAAGGGTTCGACCTCCAGCAGAGCACCCTGGTGATTACCGTGGCCCACCAGTCGGTCGAGTTCACGCCGGTCCCGGCGGCTCACCGTTATTCCGAGCCCCTCAGCTTCCCGCTGCAACCGCACTAGACGGGTCGACTTGCTGTCCCGCTGCAGAATCAAAGCCAAAGGGCGCCGCCGAGAACTGCGCAGCCCTTCGCTCACCGTATTTATACCATAGATAAGGTCAGCCATGATTGGCCTCAGTCAGCGCCTGGGCCATCTCCTCAAGAATCGCCGTTGCTGCCTCCCGCGGATCGGCTGCCTTGGCAATCGGCCGACCAACCACCAGGTAATCGGCACCGCAGGCTATAGCTTCTGCCGGTGGCGTGATTCGCTTCTGATCGTCAACACTGGCAAAGGCCGGCCGCACTCCGGGGGTAACGATCACAAAGTCATTGCCGCAGGCACGCCGGATCAAGGACACTTCCCGAGGCGAAGCCACCACACCATCTAGACCGGCCTGCTGGGCAAGCTTAGCCAAATGCGGCACCATCTCCTCCACCGGCCGGTCGATACCAACCGCACGCAATGTCTCTTGGTCACTTGAGGTCAAGATGGTCACTGCCAACAACACGGGACGTTCAATTTTTTCGGCCGCGCAGCACTCATTTACGGCAGCCACAGTTTCGCGCATCATGGTCGGCCCGCCAAGAGCATGCACGTTGACCATTTTCACTCCCAAACGGCAGGCCTCCACAGTCGCTCGGGCCACCGTGTTGGGGATATCGTGGTATTTTAGATCGAGAAAAACCTGCCCGCCTCGTTCCTGAATACGTCGAACGATATCGGGGCCACAACGGGTAAAGAGTTGTTTGCCAACCTTGAACAGACCAACCTTGTCATGCAACTGTTCCACCCAACGCTCCGCGGCGGCACAGGAATCAACATCCAAAGCAAAAATGAGCCTTTGTCTAGCGGCCTCAATCATGATTTTCTCTCCAGAATATTCTTGATCCGCCGGGGTATCTCCTGAACCCGCTGTAGCAATTCGGCGGATGCGGCGTTGCCAAGATCACGGCGGGCCGCATGGCATTCCATATAGACCAACTCAGTCAACGCTTCAGCGAGCAGCTTCTTCTTGTCCCGTTCTTCGAGACCGGCCAGATTGGCCAAAACTCGCCCCCCATCCACGGAGCCGTCATCAAGCAGTGCGACATCACGAAACACGTAAGAAAAAGGAGAAGGAACAGCCCGCAGAAAATTACGTAATTCATCGCTGAAACGAGGGTTATTCTCGGCAATGCGGCGGTAGAGCAGGACCAACACACCGTTGAACACCTTCAGCATCTCGCCGATGTCGCCACCGACAGTAAAGGTCGGTGCGTCTTCCATGCGCACCAAGCCCTTGCCTATCAGCTGGTGCAGCAGACGTAAACCCTCGAGCTCAGCCACGCCACTACGCCGCAATACCGACTTGACGTTGAGTCGGCCGCGGCCGATGACCTCAAGCAGAGCACCTTCAGGCTCGCTGAGACTGCCGGGCTCTTTATCCGTCGGCATGGGGATGGCTTCCAAGGAACGAATCTGGCGCATGAAAAGGGCTCGCTCATCGATGCGACGCAGCCCTTCCATGATGAGGTTCTGGGTACTGGCTGAGAGCCGTACCGCCTGATCCTCTTCAACCTCCTTTTCCTGATAATAAAAGCTGCCTTCCGTGGCTAAAAACAGATTATAAATGCTCACCTCGACCTGATAGCGACTGGCGAGCCAGAGGTCCTTAGCGGTAACAATCTTCTTTTCCACCAGACACTTACCAATTTGGGCCTGACTTCCCGCCAACTGACGGGCCTTGTGCAGAGCATCTCGGTCGAGCTTACCTTGGTCGTAAAGGATTTCACAAAGGTGCTCTTCGGCAAAGGTGCTAGTAGCAAAAACGATCTCGCCCAGCTTGAAATAAATCTCCTTACGACCACCTTTCAACTCCAGGCACAACACCCCTGTCTTGCGAAACATATTAAAAAAGGACATCAAATCGACCAGAGCGATATCACCCAGTCGGCCGGCTAGTTGCACCTTGTTTTCGGGATCGATTAGCAGCAGATGACCAGGGCTATGCGAGGCAAGCTCCAAGGGACGGCCACCGAGTTCTTTCGCTGCATAAAAGGGCAGAGCCAATCGACCGCTGCTATCGATACTGGATTGCTTCATGACTGTTCCTTTCACCCCATGTCCCGCAGGGACTGCGCATCGTCATCGGACCAAGGCTTGACGAACCTGTTCGGCAAGGCGTTGAGCCGCCTCCGCCAGGGGCAGCATGGTCCGCTCACCATCGCTGCGCCGCTGTAGTTCCACCATTTCCTCCTTGAGCCCGCGGGACCCCACCGTCAACCGCAGGGGAATACCGAGCAAATCGGCATCCTTGAACTTGCTGCCCGCTCGCTCGTCCCGATCGTCCAGCAGCACCTCGATGCCGGCCTGCTGTAGCGCCTGGTAGAGATCTTCCGAGGCCTGCAAGACCGCTTCATCCTTAGTGTTGACCACGGTGATCAAAACCTGGAAGGGAGCGATGGGCAGCGGAAAAACTATACCATTATCGTCGTGGTTCTGCTCGATGGCCGATGCCACCGTACGACCGATACCTATGCCGTAGCAGCCCATGAAAAGCATTCGATCCTTGCCCTGATCATCGAGAACCGTGGCACCCAGCGCTTCGGAATATTTAGTGCCGAGTTTGAAGATGTGGCCGACCTCGATGCCCCGCCAACTCTCCAGCTGACCTGCGCAACGAGGACAGGGATCACCAGCCACGCTTAGTCGCAGGTCGGCAAAGGTCTCTACGGTAAAGTCCCGCCGCAGATTAACCCCCATGTAGTGGCTGTCAACAACGTTGGCGCCAACGATGAAGTCGGCCATGGCCGCCACTTCATGGTCGGCCAACAAACGCAGCTTGAGGCCGACAGGACCGGCAAAACCGCTTGGCGCGCCGGTAACCTGCAGCACCACCTCTTCGCTGGCCAGAGTCACCTCGTTGCAATCGAGCAGACGACAGAGCTTGATGTCGTTCAGCTCCCGGTCACCACGCAGCAGCACCGCGACCGTCTGACCATCATCGGTCTGCAGAATCAGGGTTTTGACTAATTGCTGGGGCGTGAGATCGAGAAAATCCGTCACTTCCGCCACCGACTTCTGGCCGGGCGTAGCTACCTGCTGCAGATCCGCAGTCGGCTCCGGTGTCGCTGTGGCCGTTGCGACCAGTTCGGCCTTCTCCACATTGGCGGCATACTCGCAGCTGTCACATGAAACGATGGCATCCTCGCCCGACTCGGCTAGGACCATAAATTCGTGGGAGGAAGAACCACCGATATTACCGGTGTCGGCTTCCACCGCCCGAAACTTCAGGCCGCAGCGTTCAAAGATTCGCCGATAGGCCTGAAACATCTTTTCGTAGGCGATATCCGCCCCGGCCTCATCGAGGTCAAAAGAGTAGGCATCCTTCATAATGAATTCACGGCCGCGCATCAAGCCGAAACGGGGCCGAATCTCATCGCGAAACTTGGTCTGAATCTGATACAGATTAAGAGGTAACTGCCGGTAGGAGCGCACCGTATTTCGCACCACATCGGTAACTACTTCCTCATGGGTGGGTCCCAGACAGAATTCGGTGTCCTTGCGATCCTTGAGGCGCAACAATTCCTTGCCATACTGCTCCCAGCGCTGCGATTCCTGCCACAGCTCGGCCGGAACAACCATCGGCATGAGCAGTTCCAGGGCTCCGGCCCGTTCCATTTCCTGGCGGACGATCTCTTCTACCTTGCGCACGGCGCGCAACCCGAAAGGCAGATAGTTATAGATACCGGCAGCGACCTTGCGGATCATGCCGGCCCGCAGCATGAGCTGATGGCTGATAATCTCGGCGTCGGCCGGGGTTTCCTTAAGAGTAGCGAGAAGGTATTGAGAATAACGCATGGAGTACACCTCTGACTTAGCAGATTTCAGAACGCAGGAACAGTAAGACGGCCGCGTCGAATATAAACAAAACAAGGCACCGAGTGCCTTTACGGGCCAGAAATTAGCCTATTTTTGGCCAGAATGCAAGCAAACTCGCTCTCTTGTAGACCTGTCAGGGCCGCTCCCAGTAAGCGCTGCAGGCATCCGTGGACATTTTACCCCCAATGAACTAATCTGCTGGTCATAAACACCGACTAGCTCGTGTCCATCCGGAAACTCTGAATGGACACAGTGTAGTTTTCATATGGGAACGAGTAATTTTCCCCAAGGCCAAGAAAATCAAGCACTTGCGCGGAGGGTCTCTGTTTAGACCGCACCATTTCGCAGGACAGCTGAATGGGACAGCCTCCGGCTGCCGAATGGCAAGGGCCATGGACGGCCCGAGTCACAAGCAAGTGTGCGGATTGACGCCGAGCTTGGGGGAAAGGACTGTTTCCGGCTTAAAACTAGCTCTCTTTCTGGAGTCTTGCCATGGATCCATTGCTTAATTCCACTACCTTTACCCGATTGGTGGCCGCCGGCACCCCCCTACTATTGATCGCCACCAGTAACGAACAGCGCAGCGAATCGTTGTTGGGCCGCTCCCTGCAACAGAGCTTTAAGGATATGCCAGAGCCCTGTGCATGGACCTGCACCAACGGCTTCCCCGGCCAACAAGACACCAACGATCCACTCCAGGCCCTGTCCTGGGCTGTCCGCCAAGAAGGGCGCGGCATCTACATCTTCAAGGACCTGCATTGGTTCTGGCAGGACAACCCCTCTATTCAGCGTTTACTAAAAGACTTTGCCGGCCAGCGCCGGGCCCCTGGCAAGATGTTGGTGCTGCTCTGCCCAAAAACAGACATTCCCGAAGAGCTACAGCCCTGCTTCACCATTTTGCGCCACCCTCTGCCCGACCGAGCCGAAATTCGCGGTTATCTGCAAGCCCACCGCGACAAGGACCCGACGCTAGGTCGCATGATCACCAGCGACGACGATCTGAACCGTCTGACTCTAGCCGCCCAGGGCCTCGGCCTGCGCGATATCGACGGAGCCCTACGCCTGGCCCGGGTCACTCCAGATGCTGGCGCTGAAGCGATCCGCACCGCCCTATTCCAGGACAAGAAACAACTGTTGGCCCGCACCGGGATCATGGAATTCGTCGACAACGAGCTTGATCCAGACCAGGTCGGCGGCATGGAAAATCTCAAACACTGGATGGATAAACGGGAGCAGGCCTTTGGCGCTGAAAAACTGGCCTCGGGCAACAACCTGCCCAAGGGAGTCCTGATGATGGGCATCAGCGGCTGCGGCAAGAGCCTGTTCGTCAAGGCCATCGCTGCCCGCTGGCAGTTGCCCCTGGTGCGCCTCGACATGGCTACCGTCTACGAAGGGACCTACGGCTCGCCGGAAAGCAGCCTTCGTCAAGCCTGCACCTTAGCTGAAGCCCTCTCCCCCTGCGTACTGTGGATCGACGAGATCGAAGCCGGCATCTCCAACCAGGGCTTCAAGTCAGAAGGCGGCGCGGCGTCCCGTGTGCTCGGCTACTTTCTCACGTGGATGCAGGAGAAACGCACACCGGTGTTTGTGGCCGCCACGGCTAACGCCATCGAATTGCTGCCGGCCGAAATGCTGCGCAAAGGCCGCTTCGACGAGATCTTCTATATCGCTCTACCCAGCGTCGAAGAACGGGAAGAAATCTTCAACATCCACCTGCAGAAGCGAGATTTCCAGCCGACAGCCTTCTCACCATCGATGCTGGCCCATTCAACCAAAGGCTTTTCCGGCGCCGAGATCGAACAGGCGGTGACCGGTGCCTCCTTTGAAGCCCTGGCTCAAGGGCGACCCATGAGCCAACAGGACATTATGGAGACCATCGGTCGCACAGTGCCCCTGTCTATAACAATGGCCGAGCAGATCAAAAAGATCGAGGCCTGGGCCTTCAAACGGGCGGTACCGGCCAGCAAGCACGGCAGACGCTAACTCGTTTTCATCCGGAAAGGCTCTTTTCCTATATGAAAACTGCACTGTGTCCATCCAAAGTTTCCGGATGGACCCTAGCTCCATCGGCAAAGGAAACGACCATGTCCCTGCATTGTTCCCACCGCGCCAGCAGCGTGACCCCCTTTCTGGCCATGGAGGTCATGGAACGGGCCCAAGCTCTGGAAGCGACCGGCCGCGACATTATCTACCTCTGCCTTGGCGAGCCCGACCTGCCAACCCCGGCCCCCATTGTCCGCCAAGCCGTTACAGCTATCGAGCAGGGAAAAACCCGCTACACCCATTCCCTGGGTGATCGAGCGATCCGTCAAGCCATTGCCGACCACTACCAAACGCGCTACCAGGTACTCGTCGATCCCGATTGCATCCTGGTTTCGGCCGGCACCAGCCCACTGATGCTGCTGTTGTTTTCCATGCTCCTCGACGAAGGTGACGAGGTGATCCTCAGCGATCCGGGCTACGCCTGTTACCCGGACTTCATTCGCTTTGCCGGCGGCGTGCCGAGACTACTTCGAACCTTCGAAGAAGACGGGTTTCAGCCTAGACCGACAGACGTTCGCGCCCTGATAAACAAGCGGACTCGAGCGGTGTTGGTCAACTCGCCGTCCAATCCGACCGGCAGCTTGCTCTCGAAAGACTGGCTGAAACAACTGGCCCAACTTCCGGTGCCACTGGTATCGGATGAAATCTATCACGGCCTGACCTATGCGGGGGAAGAGCACAGCGCTCTGGAGTTCAGCGGTCAGGCCTTCGTCCTCGGCGGTTTTTCCAAAGCCTATGCCATGACCGGTTGGCGGCTGGGCTATCTGATCGCGCCGCCTGAAGCCATGCGCACCCTGC
>MAXT01000244.1 GCA_001751225.1 Desulfuromonadales bacterium C00003107
TTACCCTTTCTCTCAATCAACTCCACAACCGAAAGCCCAATAGGATTCGGTCTTCTGGGCGACCTCGTAGTGAAAACTCCATGCGGTTTCGCATCCCACGGCGTCACGACAAGCAGCGAATGCCCTTGCGATTTATGCAGCCAACAGAGGATGATGATATGCGAAAATCCATCTATGTCCTTCAATCCCTCTGCATATTCCTCAAATACCTCTATCTCGGCAACCTGCACCGATTTGGACGGCTGCCTCGGGCATTCTGCCGGTGTTTTATACGGACTGTGGACTACCCCGATTTGCGTTAGTTCCATGGGGTCTTTCATCTTTTACCCTCGTATTTAATATTCATACGCTTCAGAGCATTAGAAAGTGATTCATTCACTTCCTCCACATGTTTCACCGCATCTATCAGCTCTTCATACACCAGTCCGTCAAACGTCTTTGCTTTATCCGCCCAGCGCTTGAAATCCTGCGCATGCTCTTTGTTATGTTCTATCCAGTGCGCCAACAACAGGCTTAGTTTCTTCTCCTCTTCTCCTTCGTTCATTTTCTCTGGTCTCTTTCTTTATAACGGCAATCCTAACCATTCAAATACGCCTATCATCTTCAAACTTATGTAAAACATCAAAGCAATAAAAATATATCTTAGCCGTGTTGCCGGTAACTTGTGTGCAGTTCTCGCACCTATCTGAGCAGTGGGTATGCTTGTTATCGCCAGACAAGCCCATGCAAGCAGATTGATGTATCCGATGGAAAAAGGCGGTAGGTTTGGGACAGAAAGACCATTTATTAGATACCCGATAGCACCACCAAAACTCGTGAAGATCATCATAGATAGCGAAGTGCCAACTGCATGGTGCATCTTGTATTTCAGAGCTATCGTAAGCAAAGGGACTATAATAATTCCCCCTCCAATGCCAAGCATTCCGCAGATAATACCAACAGGAAATCCCAGGAGGGGCAATAGAACAGGACTGTTCTTTGGTTCTCCATCTACTTTTGGTGTCCTACTCGTTAGCATCCTAATTGCAGCAATGCCCACTACAAGCCCAAATGCGGGTATTAGTATCTCTTCGCTGAGAAACTGAGAAGTAATAGTCGCGCCTATAAACGCTCCTATTGCACCGAAAATGCCCAGACGGATGCCTGTATTCCAGCATACCGCTTCTCGTTTTGTATGCGCCCATGCCCCACTGATTGCCGTAGGAAATATAACGAGTAGATTAGAGCCAAATGCGAGTTTTATAGCCATATCCGGCTGAACACCAAGCGCAACGAATACAAAGAAAGTCACGGGAACCATAATAACACTTCCGCCAATACCAAGGAGCCCTCCTGCAAATCCCACTCCTATTCCCGCCAATGCCAGAATGAATATTGCAGCCAAAAGTTCCATGATTCTATATCGGTCATGCAGCTATCTTAATATTTCGAATGGCTCGCATTATACTCCGACACCTACGGGCATTATGTATATCGGCTTATGCGCCTCAGGAAGACTTAAGACCTCTGCGACTTCGTCATCCTTTCGGCATCTTCGAGTATCTTGCCCGATACGTATTCATCCACATTTGCCATGCCTAAATTCACTCCCTATATTCTGCGCTCAACACCTTTCTTATATGCTCGGCTGTCTTCTCACCCACGTGCTCAACCTCCATCAATTCATCCTCCGAGGCCGTTAAAATACCTTCAACCGTCTTAAACCGTCTCAACAAATTCCTTGCCGTCACGATACCGATATTAGACAACGCGGAGATGATATATTCCTGCTGCTCTCGCAACGATGCCGACGGTTTCTTACCATGCGGACTCATCTCAGTTTTATTCGGCATTTGCTCTCGCTTCGCAATGACATATATTAAGGATGCCGTATCCGCAACGTCCCGCGTTTGTATTATAGGAACCGAGTAATCAACGGCAATGGCAGCCATTAGCGCCCTTACCACATTTGGATGCACGTTCCTCTGCCCGTATATTGAATCACCCTCGATGATGAGCAGCGGCTTTTCATACTCGGTCTTCAACCGATGTATCTGCTCTAACAAATTCCTGCGTTTATTTACCAGCGAGTCCAGGAAATCGGTCGTGCTTTTTCGCTCTATGCAGACTCTATCCGATACGATATAGTCGCCAACGCCCAAATTCTGCAATTTCAGGTCCACACCCGCTTTAGCCAAAAACGTTGCCACGCCCGACCTCGTCTCTCTCGGATCCACGAAGATGGTCAATATCGAATCGTCTTCAAACTCGGTTATTCGCTTCTGCTCCTTCTGTTGCGGCACGGCAGCGAACTTCGCTTTAATCTCCGGCTCTTTCTCCTTTTCCACCTCTTCTATCTCACTCGTCCGCATCTCGCTTATCCGTTTCCGCATTGCACGCTCCTTGCTCCTGCTCATCCAGTAATAGGC
>MAXT01000245.1:0-144 GCA_001751225.1 Desulfuromonadales bacterium C00003107
GCCGTATGTTTTACCTATAACTTGATCTGCTGCCAATCCAAACTGGGATAGATGTTTGTCGTTTATGAACAGATACCTACAATCTTTATCTACCAGATACACGGAATCTTCGGTTGATTCTACTAAAGAACGATATTCCGCCTC
>MAXT01000245.1:304-2128 GCA_001751225.1 Desulfuromonadales bacterium C00003107
TCAACAGGAGCACAAACGGCTACTGACCAGATATGGTCGCCAACATGGACTGGGGCGTAGGCGATAAACTTCTCGAGCCGTTCTACCCTACCCCGATGCCAGCCAGAGACATAGCGATCTAATCCTTCTTCGCCCGCCATCATCCGCCGCTGGATTTCGTTTATTTCCTCGTATGAAAGTTTGGGGTTCTTCTCCGTACGCACAGTAAAGGCATCCTGACCCACGAACTCCCCCTCATAATGAGCTAAGAATACACCTTCTTCGTTCAGCAGCCATGCATAACCGGTCTGGCCCGATACAACGGGAGAGATGTACATCTCGCTCAACACTTTTGGATTAAAAGAAGCAACAATTACACCATTAAATTCGCGGGATTCATTTTCGTCCTCTATATAGACCGGTCTCACCACCCGGATACGCATTTCACCAATCTCGTTGACTATCAATCCTGATACGACAACGTCCCCGGTATCCTTAGCCTTTTGGAAGTATGCTTCACCACCGTAGTCCCGTCCTACCAGCTCTATCCGCCAGCTCTCATTGGGATAGATAAAACGGAGAGACCCATTTTTATCCAGCCGCCGTAAAGATGTTTCTGATGGAAAACCGAAATAGATAGCTTTCAGCTCCGTCTGGATACATGGTTCCATACTCTGCACACCTGGTAGCTCTGACAGCCCGAGCAGGTCATCTTCGATATTTATGATAAAATTCTCAATGCCGGTAGCAGTCGAACGAGCTAATTCCAACTGTTGCTGGTTGAACTGATCAGTAGCCCGCTCCTTCGTATCACTGTATGCTTGGTTGCTGAGAATTATTGCAACTATGATAGCGATGGCTATAACAATTATAATAATAACTTGCGTCCTTATCGCACCCCCTTTCTCGTCTAACGGTTTTTTCAATCTCATCTCTCGTTCGGGAAAAACAGTTTTCCTACCTTATATTCTAATTTGTATTATATTTTAACAGTGTGGTGCTATCAAATTATATATTGCAAGTTACCAACTTTTTGATATGATTTCCGCGACAAAAATGCTAATGAATTGTAATAAAAATAGCAAATGTACCCTTTAACCGGAGATTGATTTGTCGGATTGGTGATAGATGCGACATTGTTATTTGAGTAGTTTGTGGTAATGGTCATGATCCATCACTCATCTTTTCTCATACCTTCATCGGGCTCTTCGATCTCCACAATTTTACGCCTGCTTTTGCTGCCCGAAATGATTCTCACATTGGCGTTGAAATATCTTGACAGTAACCCGACAACAGTTTTATTTGCCTTGCCCTTTATTGGCGGGTCTTTTACTCTTACTGTCAATGGTTCCGCTTCAATTATCTCATTTTTATTTGAATTCGGAATTACTTTTATCTCAATTCGTTTCATCTTTTTATAGCCATAGACCTTCTAACTATAAGTAAATTAACGCTAAGGCAACAAGACGAGAGGACACGCGAAAAATGAATTCAAAAGTGAGAGCGCACGTGTTTATCGAGGGAAGAGTACAGGGCGTACTATTTCGATATACCACAAAAGACGAAGCGAATTTGAGGGGTGTAAAGGGCTGGGCACGGAACCTAAGTGATGGGCGAGTAGAGGCGGTGTTTGAAGGAGTAAAGAACAAAGTGGAAGAGGTAGTAGATTTTTGTCGCTATGGTCCTCCAGAGGCAAAGGTATCATCTGTAAATGTTACTTGGGATGATTATACCGGTGAGTTTAAAGATTTTTTCATTCGTTACCGGTAAAAACCCCTTCTTGCAAGAAGAAAGCATTACCAAAGAAATATGTTACACCAAGTGTACCGGCTACTGAGTGATTCT
>MAXT01000245.1:2152-2859 GCA_001751225.1 Desulfuromonadales bacterium C00003107
TATGTCAGAAAAAAGAATGCGGAAAAGAGAGATAATAAAGTTGGGTGGCAGCCTGATAGAAATAGGCAGGGACATTATACAGGTTCTTAGAGTTTATGCAGAGAAGAAGGATATAACCATTTTATTAATCCCGGGCGGAGGACCGTTCGCAGAAGTGGTAAGAACACTCTCGGAGGATGGATCTCTAACAGAAGAAGCAGCGCATTGGATGGCGGTCTTTGCAATGCACCAGTACGGGCTTTTTTTGGCAAACGATGAGCTGCCTGTGGTCGAGAGCTTGGACGGGATAGAGGGACATCTCTGCATAATACAGCCCTATCAAATACTAAAAGCTGATGATTGCTTACCGCATACGTGGGATGTTACATCAGACACGATAGCAGCTTTTGTTGCAAATAAACTGGGTGAGGACACTTTCATAAAATTAACGGACGTAGATGGATTATTAGATGAAGGAGGCCGTTTGATCGAGGAGATGCGCGTGGAAGAGATGATTGAGAAAGGGATTAGGGGATGCGTGGACGCAGCACTGCCGGATTTTTTAATGCAGCATAATATGAGTTGCATTATTATAAACGGTAAATTCCCGGATCGAGTAATAGATGCAATTGAAGGCAAAGAAACTCGCTGCACGAAACTTTTTTAGTCCTGGACGTTCCGCAGTAAGCGTTTTGTATTTGCTTAGCTAACCACAGATTACACATATT
>MAXT01000246.1 GCA_001751225.1 Desulfuromonadales bacterium C00003107
CCCCTGGACCGGGTCGCCCTATCGGATCATCTTTTCGATTTTGGAGCTTATCTTACCCGCCTGCAAGGCGAAGGACGGCTCGCTACCAACTTCCAGCCTCTGCCGGAGCGCCTTGCTTATTTTGCCCCCTGCCATCTGCGGGAGCAAAAGATGGGGCTGCCCTATCTGGAGCTGCTGAAATTAGTTCCCGAGTTGGACATCGAACAAGTCGGCAGCGATTACGACTGCTGCGGCATGGGGGGAATTTTTGGATTCAAAGAGCATTTCCACCAGAAGTCTCTCGATCTGGGGGGACCATTGATGGATAAGATTCGCATCTAGGAAGACCGCTGATGGACAAGATTCGCAAGCGCAACCCGCAGGCCATCGTCACCGATTGCATGAGCTGCCGCCTGCAATTCAATCATTGCCTGCCCTACCCTGTTTATCATCCGGTTGAAGTGCTGGCCCGGGCCTATCGGGCGGAGCAGCCCTAAGACAGTTACCAGTGACGAGACTCAGCCTCCGATTACCTTAGGCTGGTTGACAGTCTTAAACGATTTATGCCTGACGGAGTACGTTCAATGGATCATCAAACGAATGGAGATATGACAACGGAAGGGACAGCCCAGAGAAGTTTTCTCAGCAAACATCTTGGCCTTAAAATCGGTCTGTTTCTGATCGGCTGGTTCCTGCTCTATCGCCAGCTACTGCCTCTGGCGCGGTTTCTCAGCTACGATCTCTTTGGTCTGCAGTTGGAATCACACCTGGGCTCGGCGGTGGAATTCTTTCTCTACGATACCCCCAAGGTCTTGATGCTGCTGATACTGGTGGTGTTTGGCGTCGGTGTGCTGCGCAGTTTTATTACCCCGGAACTGACTCGGCAAATCCTGGCCGGTCGCCGGGAAAGTACCGGCAATGTGCTGGCCGCCCTGCTCGGTGTGGTGACGCCCTTTTGCTCCTGTTCGGCGGTGCCTCTGTTTATCGGCTTTGTTACCGCCGGCATCCCCCTGGGCATCACCTTTTCCTTCCTCATCTCGGCTCCGATGGTTAATGAGATCGCCCTGGTGCTGCTGTTCGGCCTGCTTGGCTGGAAAATAGCCGCCCTCTACTTTGTCACCGGGATACTCATTGCCACGATAGCCGGTTGGACCATCGGCCGCATGAAACTCGAGAACCATGTGGAAGACTGGGTGCGGGAGATGCAGGTCAATCAGGCAGCCATGCCCGACAACCGCCAATCCTGGGAAGACCGGGTTCGGTTCGGCATCGAAGCGGTGCGGGATATTGTCGGCAGGGTCTGGCTCTACGTGGTCATCGGCATTCTGATCGGAGCGGCCATCCACGGCTTTGTGCCAGAAAATTTCATGGCCGGCATCATGGGCAAGAGCGCCTGGTGGTCGGTACCAGTCTCGGTGCTGATCGGCATCCCCATGTATACCAACGCCGCCGGCATAATTCCGGTGGTGGAAGCGCTGCTCGGCAAGGGAGCCGCACTGGGCACCGTACTGGCCTTTATGATGAGCGTCATTGCCCTCTCCTTTCCGGAGATGGTGATTCTGCGCAAGGTGCTCAAACCGCGACTGATCGCCACCTTTATCGCCGTGGTCGGTGCCGGCATTCTGCTCGTCGGCTATCTATTCAACCTGATCATTTAAATCAACAAGGAACCAATCATGAAAATTCAGATTTTGGGAACCGGTTGCGCAAAATGTAAGAAACTGGCCAAAAACGCCGAAATTGCCGCCCAGGAGTTGCACTTGGAATATGAGTTGGTTAAGGTGACTGATATTCGGGAGATCACCGCTTTCGGGGTTCTCATGACTCCTGCCCTGGCCATAGACGGACAGGTCAAATTGTCAGGAAAGGTCCCCACCGTCGCTGAACTTAAACGACTATTGAGCGCCTGATCCTTATCTTTATCCAGCGAGGCTTCTGATGAAATTCGTTACTCTTTTGCAGAAATATTGCCTTTGCTTCTGCGTTACCGCCCTTTTGGGGATGACCCTGCTGCCTAATGCCGGCGTCGCGCAGTCGACCCCGGTCGACACCCCCGAAGCGCTAGCCCCCTCACAGCAACAGGTCAAAACCGTGGTCTATTACTTTCACGGCAACATGCGCTGCGCTTCCTGCAGAAAAATCGAAGCCTACACCAAAGAAGCCATCCAGTCCGGGTTTGCCAAGGCATTGCAGAACGGTCGTTTGGAATTGCAGGTGATCAATGTAGACGATTCTGCCAATGAACATTACGTGCAGGATTTTCAACTGTATACGCGCTCGGTGGTTCTGGAAAGACGCGCGGGGAACCAGCAGCAACAGTGGAAAAACCTTGACCAGGTCTGGAGCCTTATCCGTAACAAAACAGCCTTTATGGAGTATGTGCAGGAACAGATCCAGGACATGATGAAAGGGGCTTGAGCATGCATGAGTATGCCCTGGCCATCGCCTCAGCCTTTTGGCTTGGCGTGCTGACTTCAATCAGCCCTTGCCCCCTGGCAACGAATATCGCTGCCATCTCTTTCGTCGGCCGGCGGGTGGACAGCCCACGGCAAGTTTTTTCCGCAGGCCTGCTCTACACCTCCGGTCGTAGTCTGGCCTATCTCGCCCTTGGCAGTCTGCTGGTCTCCAGCATACTTTCTGCACCATTTCTGGCCCAGATTTTACAAAAATACATGAACCGCGCCCTGGGGCCGATCCTGATTTTGGTGGGGCTGGTATTACTAGAGGTTGTTTCCTTTAGTCTGCCCGGGAGACTCTTTGCGGACAGGTTACAAAAAAAGGCCGAGTCGATGGGCGTCTGGGGCGCCGGAATGCTCGGATTTCTTTTTGCCCTGTCCTTTTGTCCGACTTCGGCGGCGTTGTTTTTTGGCAGTCTTTTACCCTTGGCTCTGCATCAAGATTCCGGAGTGATGCTGCCGGCGGTCTACGGCATCGCTACCGGCCTGCCCGTATTGCTGTTTGCCGTGCTGATCGCCCTGGGCGCCAACAAGGTCGGTCAGGCGTTCAATCGTATCCAGGCCTTCGAGCGCTGGGCCCGGCGGATAACCGGAGCACTGTTCGTACTGATCGGGGCATATTACTGTCTGGCGGTGTTTTGGGGCATCTCCCTTTGATTTTTTTCAAAAGAAAACGACCCGGGGTCGAATCGGGCAAGCATTGGGATTGCGCTGAAAGGTTTAAAACCTGCCTAGTACTCATCCTGAAACTCCGGATGAACACTAGACATATCCGCTATTTTCTTGAGCCTTATCAAGCACCTAGAACATCCTCAAAACATCCTGTATATTCATAACAAGTTAAAAACAGCAACTCTCCGCCTTCCCTCTTCAGGGAACCTGCGACTCGCACGGAACACCAGTCTGGCACAGCCCGCAACCCGTTTCCATAACCCCGTAAAGCTGCCCGGCAGTTTGCCGCAACTCTCCGTAGACATGAGCTTGACACTTCTTTTTGTCATGTCCCTGCAAGGAAATTGCATCGACCGGACAACGGCGTATGCAGAGACCGCAGCTTCCGTCCCGATGGTACAGGCAGTTACTCCAGGGGTCGGCACAGTTCTTTTTGCTGGGCTGGATGGTCAGATCGGTGATGACGCTGCCGCAGCGATGAGCGATCCCCTTGTCGGTGATGAACCCGTCATTCAGGCTGAAGGTACCGAGGCCGGCGGCGTAAGCGGCATGGCGTTCGGACCAGGTCGAAGCCATCCCCACTCGGGGATCTTTCACCGGGCGCCACTGGCCGGCTAGAAGGGGAGCTACGGCCTTGGCACCGAGCGAACGGATCAGGTTGGTCAATTGGATACGCAGCAGGGTATTGAAGCGTTCTCCATGGGCGCGGGTCATGGCCCATTCGCGGGAGGGGATGCTACGGGCCTGGCGATTACTTTTGCGGGTCGCCTCAGTGATGGGCAGTATCCAGCAAATGACGGTTCGAGCTTCATCGGCACCGCAACCGAAAGCATTATTCAGCACTTCCCCTGGTGTCATGTGAAACTCACCAATGATCGTCTTGAAATCTTTGAACAACGGATCATCTGCAGCGGCAAATCCCACCAGCGGTTCATCAAAATAGGGTAGATCGCTGTCGACAAAACGATTGTCGGGACTTGCCAGCACAAAGTCACGGATTTCTTGCCGCATAACCTGTTCCATGATCGCCTTCCCCTTCGTAGGTGGGGTGGATACTGTTTTTATTATACGCACTCGGATGGCCACAGCCAAGGCAGGGCATAAACAATGAACCTCCCGGACCGAGCTAATCAATCCTTTTCAGGACCCTTTCGGGCCCAGAAAAAACTTGAAAACTCAGCGTTAATTTTGCATAGTACGGAACCTCAACAATACCCTGAAACCGCAAATTTTAACCCGAATGGAGGGACAACGATGATCGGCACTCCACTGAAACAAGGCGCAACTAAAATTCTGATGCTCGGCAGTGGCGAACTGGGCAAGGAAGTGGTCATCGAGGCGCAGCGCTTCGGCATCGAAGTCATAGCCGTCGACCGTTATGCCGATGCACCGGCCATGCAGGTGGCCCATCGCAGCCATGTTATCGACATGCTTGATCGCGAGGCTCTGTCCCGAGTGATCAACCAGGAAAAACCGGACTTCATCGTTCCCGAAATTGAAGCGATCAATACCGAATACCTGCTCGAACTGGAGAAGGAAGGCTTCAACGTCATCCCAACCGCTCGGGCTACCAACCTGACCATGAATCGGGAAGGCATTCGTCGCCTGGCGGCCGAAGATTTAGGCCTGCTCACCGCTAAATACCTATTTGCCACCACTCTTGAAGAGTTTCGCAGCGGCGTGCAGGAAATCGGCATGCCTTGCGTCATCAAGCCGATCATGAGCTCCTCCGGCAAAGGCCAGAGCACGGTGCGCGAAGAAGGCGACATCGATAAGGCCTGGGCCTATGCTCAAGCCGGAGCGCGGGGCACCGGCGACAAGGTGATCATCGAGGAATTTATCCCCTTTGACTACGAAATCACCCTGCTCACCGTGCGCCACGCCAACGGCACCAGCTACTGCCCACCCATCGGTCACGTACAAGAGGGCGGCGACTACCAGGAATCCTGGCAGCCCATGGCCATGACTCCGGCAGCCCTGCAAGAAGCACAGAACCAAGCCAAGGCCGTAACCGACGCCCTGGGCGGCACCGGTCTTTTCGGCGTCGAATTCTTCATCAAGGGTGACACGGTCTTTTTCAGCGAAATTTCTCCGCGCCCCCACGACACCGGCATGGTGACGATGGTCACCCAGAACATGTCGGAGTTCGAACTGCACGTGCGGGCAATCCTCGGCTTGCCGGTACCGGAGATTGAGCTCCTCTCCCCTGGAGCGTCCCACGTGGTGCTGGCCACGGAACATTCCGACAATGTCGGTATCACCGGCGTGGCGGAGGCGTTGACCGTACCCCGCAGCAAAGTGCGCGTGTTCGGCAAGCCCGACACCCGCCCCGGCCGGCGCATGGCGGTAGCCCTGGTCCTCGCTGACGACGTTGAAGAGGCTCGCAAGCAGGCCGCGAAGGCCGCAGCGGCCATCAAAGTGGTGCCCCGCTAAAAAGTTCCAGCGAACCTTATCTCTGCAGCAAAATCCCCTGTGATTCTTCATCACGGGGGATTTTCTTTTGGGGGATCCCCCTCACTTCAACGATCCCAACCCACTTTTTTAACTCGTGCCCTTGACGAAGGACATATTTGCCGTTTTAGTAATAACAAACCAGCAAATGCTAAGCTGCCAACCTCTCCATTTACGGGGACAGACTATGCCGTGGGACCTGGAC
>MAXT01000247.1 GCA_001751225.1 Desulfuromonadales bacterium C00003107
AGCCGTTATAGTGAAGCGACTGTTACCACTGGCTTCACATGTCCAAACGTTGACTTACGACAACGGGAAAGAGTTTGCATTGCACCAAGACATTGATAAAGAGCTTCAGTCCAATGGTTATTTTGCACATCCCTATCATTCGTGGGAGCGCGGACTGAACGAGAACACCAACGGCCTTATTCGCCAATTCTTCCCCAAAGGTAAGGATCTCTCTGAAGTAACTGACGAAGAAATCCAGAGAGTCATGGACAAACTCAACAACCGCCCCAGAAAATGCCTTGGATTTAAAACCCCAAATCAGGTATTTTTCGGAATGAATCCACCCGTTGCACTTGCGAGTTGAATCCGCGCTCCATAATAAATATATCTATTAACGATTATTGCCTGCCACTCACCAGGAAGCAAATTGAACTCACTGAGTCTATGGGCTGCTAAATTGCCAAAGGGTCATCCAGACCGGCCAGAAGCAAAACAGCTTGCCACTGCTCCCTGGTAACCGGTTGTACAGACAAGCGATTGCCCTTTTTTAACACGCCCATGGCGGCCAGCACCGGATGCTGAGCTAAGTCGTGCCGTGTGATGGGAGCCGGCAGCGAAGCCAGGTATTGAACATCGACCATATACCAGATCGGCTTAGCTTCTGTGGCTCGAGGGTCGAAGTGGTCGGCGCCAGGGTCAAGGGCAGTATGATCAGGGTATCCCTCGCGGACCACCCGCGCCAGACCGACGATGGCCGGTTGCGAAATATTACTGTGATAGAATAATACCCCGTCCCCGCACTTGATAGAATCTCGCAAAAGATTGCGAGCTTGATAATTGCGGACCCCGTCCCACGGTTCAATGCCTTCAGGGCGGTTTTTAAAATCGCTCAAAGAAAAACAATTCGGTTCCGACTTCATCAACCAATAGTTGCTCTCTGGATTATCTCCAATATCTTTTTTAATGGACATGACCGTCATCTAGCTCAAAAAGAAGGATTGGGCGACAGCTGCCAGTTCCTTTAGTTGCAAAGAACTGAAAGATTCGCCATAGGTACGCACCACCGGTTCGGTGCCCGACTTACGAAACAATATTCAGAATGCGTCTTAGAAACATAATGCTTTCTACTCAAACTCAAGGAGAATCATCCTGCAAGGAAAACCCTTTAACGGTTTTTTTAACCCAGTTACAGGTCAAAACAATACCATGAACACGACGTAACCTGTCGTAATAAATACAAACTGGCTTAACGGCTTTCTTCATCGCCAAAAATGGGCGCTCGATAATTATCGATGTCGGCAACGTATGGGCAGTCAGCAGGCAAAAAGCCGCCAGCGGCCAGTTCCGGAGTCAAGCATACACAGCCTGGTCGCCGTTTATTCCGCTCGGCATAGACGGTACAGCGGCGGCTTTCGAGGTCAAGCATTTCACAGGGAATATCTGTATAGTAAATATCCCCTTCAAATTCGATTTTTTCATAACAACAGCGAGCGCAACACCGGCACTTCGACTCCCAGTCTTTAACAACCGTCAAAATACTATCCTTTCGATACCAAACACAGAAAACCCTGGTCCCCTCTGGCAAAACTTCACTGCAATTGATTTTCCAATTGACAAATTTTCTCCACATGCATAATAATGCCACTCTTTAGAGGAAAAAAGAACAGTTGTATCAAAAAGGAGGCAATATCAGATGAAGTGTGAAACCGTTCTTCCCGGCACTGAGTGTACCTTCTGGACCAAGCGCGGTTGTGTCTTTGAAGGCAACACCTGCCAGCCCGTCGTAGAAGAATGCCAGGGCTGCGAGCGGATCGTCGACAGCAAAGTCGGCCAGGTCTGTTCAGCCTACCCGGCTCCTTCGCATAAATGGAGCGCCGGTCTGTGCAATTTTGCGACCCACAAAAAAGTGGAACTCAAGAGCGTCGACGTAAAAGTCAACCCCCTCAAGGCATCCAAAAAAGCTGCCGGCAAGAAGTAAACACGGGGTTTTAGCGATTGAAAAAGAAAAGGGCAGGCGCATCGCGCCTGCCCTTTTCTTTTTCCACTGGCAGCCGCCAGACCTCCCTGGCTTGCGAAAAACCGCCGTTTAAGACATTTCGGCCTTTAATCCTTCAACCAGCGCCGCCACTTCAGCACGAATCTCCTGCCCCAAGGTCGAGTGCTCGCAGTCAAGAAATTTTTGATAGTTGTGCACCGCCTCGCGAGTTTCATCGAGATCGAGACAGATATTTCCCAGGGTGACATAGGCCTCGACCAACTCGGAATCAAGAACGATAGCTTGGCAACAAGCTTCCTTGGCAGCAGCCAAATCGCCCTGTTCATGGTGGATTTCGGCCAAGTTCAGATGAACCCTAGCCTCCTGCGGATCAAGTTTCAGTGCTTTTTGATAACAGGACAGAGCCTGTTTAATATCTGACTGAGCGAGAAAAGCATCCCCCAGGCAGGTACAGAGGAAGGCTGTATCTCCGTCCAGCTTGGCGGCTTTTCGATAGTTCTCAATGGCCTCGACAAAGCGCTGCTGCTGATAATGCACCAGGCCGATACTGGCCCAAGCCTCCCCTTCTTCGGAATCCACCTGCAGAATTGTACGGTAGCATTCCATAGCCTTTTCTGTGTCATCCAACTCAAAGAGCAAATCTCCCAAGGCAAACAGCAGTTCAACCTCTTGTGGGTGCTCTTGAAGAGCTTGATCCAACACGGAAATGGCCTCTTGAGTCTTGCAGGCCTCGGACAGGGCTTCGGCCAACAGCAAAGACAACTCAACATTCTGCGGCGAATCTTTAAGTGCCTGTCGAAACAAACGGATGGCCGCCGGCCAGTCCTGATTCTCCAGAGCCACTCTCGCCTGTTGTTCACAATCGGTCATAGGATAATCCATGGTAATTGTTGGCTCAACCCACCCCAAAATCAACCCGGCAATGATGCTTCATCGGGCAGGGTGCGCAACCGCCGAAAAATATAGTGGCCACCGGAAAAAACAGTCAGCAGTCCCGTCGTAAAAAACAACCAGACAAGCCAGGGAGCCGGCCAGCCGGTTACCGCAAGTAGCAATACTGCCGCAACAGTAAGCAACTGTAAAAAGGTCGTCTGCTTTCCCCAAGGACTCGGTTCGACCTTGAGCTCCCAGCCACAGAAAAAAATAATCGCGGCCCCAAGGATCATAAACAGGTCTTTAAAAAAGACCACAACCGCAAGCCAGGCTGGCACCAGCCCGATAAAAGCCAGCGAGAGATAGCAGGACAATGTCAGTATTTTATCGGCTGCCGGATCGAGGTAGAGCCCGAGCAGTGTACATTGGTTGAGCAAGCGAGCAAAGAGGCCATCGAGCAGATCGGTAACCGCCGCGAGCAGAAACAACGCCAACGTCAGTTCAAATTCACGATAGATTACACAGATAGTTACCAACGGTACCAGAAACAACCGCAGCAGGGTCAGCGAATTCGGGACATTCAAAACCATACACATCCCCCTAACATAGGCGCATTGCGACATCCATCGCCTCGTAAAGCAACCTAGCTCGACTCACTCAGCTTAGACGTCGGAATATAACAACCTAATCAGGAGGGAATCATTCCTCGGAGAATCCAGTCCCCCCATCCCGTTGGCAGCGAATTAATCCCTGCTCCCGTGGAGACGGAAAGCACCATCAGCTGAGGTTATCGAAGAAATGGCGTGTTTGTACAACAGAAGGTCGCCGCTGCATTCAACAAGTACACAGAAGCTGTCAAAGGATTTGATAAAGCCTTCCAGTTTTTGCCCCGACATCATCATTACAATTACACGGACACGCTCTTTACGAGCCTGGTTAAGATACTGATCCTGGATATTAAATGGGGTCTTAGACATGGCCGCTCCTTTATTTGGACATTATAAAATGATCAATCAACTTCAATACCTTAGCAAACTCTCTCGGGGAATCAAGCCAAATTATTTCTTTATGTTTCCCAAACCATGTCAACTGACGCTTGGCATAGCGACGTGAATTACGTTGAATCAAGGAAATAGTGTCCTGCAAAGACGCTTTACCGAGCAAATGGTTTACAGATTCCTGATAACCGATAGTCTTCAATGCCTTAAGCTCTGGGCTATAACCCCGATCCAGCAGCGCCTCGGCCTCCTGCAGCAAACCAGCCTCCATCATGGCATAAACCCGCCCGTTAATGCGCTCATACAGTAAATCTCGCTGCGACGTTAAACCGATGGTTAAAACCCGGAAAGGACTTTGAACTGCGGCATGCCGGTCCTGCAAATCAGACAATCGTTGACCGCTTTGATAAAAAACCTCCAGAGCCCGTATGATACGCACCTGATCCAGCGGGGTAAGCCGTGCCGCCATAGCCGGGTCAACCGCCTGCAGCCGGACATGCAAACTACCGGGACCGTGCATGAGCTCCGACTCTGCCAGTTCCTGACGCAGCGCCGGATCGGCACCGGGTGCATCAACCAGACCCCGCAGCAACGCCTCGATATAAAAACCCGTACCCCCTACGACCAACGGCAGGCGCTGACGGCCAGCAATGTCAAGGAGGGCGGCGCGCCCCTGCTGTAAAAAGTCGGAAGCCGTGAAGTCCTCATCGGGGTCAACCACATCGATCAAATGATGGCGAACCTTGGATCGCTCCTCGATGGTCGCCTTGGCCGTGCCGATATCCATTCCCCGATACACTTGCCTTGAATCAGAGGAGATAATTTCTAGCTCACACTGTTCCGCCAGCTGCAAAGCCAGCGCTGTTTTGCCCCCAGCGGTGGGACCGCAAATCACCACCAGGGTCAGGGGTTGTTCGCCACCATTGCCTGCGTTCATCATGTCCTCTTGAACATGCGTTCAATTTCAGCCAGGGAAAGACGTTGCACAACGGGCCTACCGTGGGGACAATGGCCGTTGAAATCGACCTGATCGAGCTCCTGCAGCAGGTAGTCGATTTCCGTCATGCTCAGTTGCTGGTTGGCGCGAATGACCCGATGACAGGCCATAAGGACCAACAACTGTTCGATTCGCTCCTCCACCAAGGAACTGCCACCAAAAGAAGTCAATTCTGTAACCACGTCGCGAATCAGCTTTTCTGCCTCGGTATCCCCAAGGATCTGTGGAATTTCCTTGAGAACAAAAGAGTTGCCACCAAAACACTCCAGTTCAAAACCGAAGCTCTGCAACTCAGCTTCGTGTTCCGCGAGGGACGCTGCTTCACGGTGGTCGAAATCGAGCACCAAGGGGAAAAGCAAGCCTTGCCGCTCAACGCCACATCCACGGTACTGGGTTCGCAGCTTTTCGAAACCGATGCGCTCATGGGCAGCATGCTGATCGATGAGCACCAGGTTCTGTTGATCCTCACAGAGAATATAACTCTCGCAAAATTGGCCAATCACCCTGAGGCTAGCATAATAACCGCCGGCCTCATGCAATGGGGCAGCGCTCAACAGGTCTGGCAAATCGAGGGCACCGCTAATCTCTTCTGGTGGATCGACAGGATACATGGCCACACCCTCACCCACGGCCGCCGATCGATCGCCAGCCGCTTCGGCGGTGCTCAAGGGACGGGACGGCGAAGGCCAAATCGCCTTGTCTGCAGCTGCGACAGAAGGCCTAACGACCGCGGGAGTAGGCGACTGAGAGCCGGCAGAGCGAAGGGTATTCTGCAAGGTCTGAACGATGAAATCGTGCACCACGGATTGATCGCGAAACCGCACTTCATGTTTGGTCGGATGCACGTTGACATCGACCTGTTCCGGTGCCATCTCGAGAAACAGCACCACGATCGGATGACGCCCTTTTAGCAACAGATGACGATACCCCTCCCGCAAAGCATGTTGTACCAACCGGTCCCGAATATATCGGCCGTTAATAAAGGTGAACTGGCTGCCGGTTGCAGAACGGTTGAGGGACGGCTGACTGATCAGACCATGCAAACGCATGCCGTCCAGCTTCCCTTCCACCGGCACCAAATCTTTCAGTACCACCCGACCGAGCAGACCGGCAACCCGCTCAGTCAAGTTTTTCTGCCGATTGAGATCGATCTGACGGCGACCATTATTAACCAGCTGAAACTGAACCTGGGGACAGGCCAGGGCCAACTTGGTAATCGTGTCACTGATATGCCCGGCTTCAGTCTCATCCCTGCGCAAAAATTTGCGGCGGGCAGGAGTATTAAAAAACAGGTTTCTGACTTCGATAAGAGTACCGACGGGCATACCGGTGGCCTCAGCATTTCGCACGGTTCCACCATCGACCTGAATTTCCCAGCCCTCCAGGGCTTCGGCGGTACGAGTACGAAGCCGCAAGCGGGAAATGGCGGCAATCGAAGGCAGCGCTTCGCCACGAAACCCGAGAGTCTGCAGATGAAAGAGATCCGCCTCGTTACGCAGCTTGCTGGTCGCGTGCCGCTCCAGGCACAGAAAGGCATCTTCCCGATCCATTCCGTGTCCGTTATCGGTGATACGAATCAGCCGTTTGCCCCCCGCCTCGATTTCCACAACGATTTTATTGGCATGAGCGTCAAGAGCATTTTCAATCAACTCCTTGACCACCGATGCCGGGCGCTCAACTACCTCTCCGGCAGCAATCTGGTTACAGAGTTGTTCCGGCAGTATGCGGATTTGCTCCTTCATGCGAACCTTCTGCCACGGCATAACAGCTAAGACGTAAAAAAGAGAGCGGTCAATATTTCGACCGCTCCATGAACTCGAATATGAGGGAAAGCCTTACAGCTTATGCTCAAGGGAATCGAGCAGGTTTTCGATCTCCGCCAAATCGGAGTGATTTTCCGATTGAGCCAAATCGGTCAAGGGCTCCTTGAGTAAACCGAAGTCTCCGGCGACACTATGCACGACGGGAACATCGACCTGATCCATCTTGCGCATGAAAGATTCAAACAGGCAGTTATCGCAGATGGTATTGATCAGACGCGGCACACCACCGGTAAAGCGATGAATGGCAGGAATAGCATCGTCGACAAAAATAGTCCGTTCAGCACCGGCAATACGCAACCGGTGATTAATGTAACTAGTCGTGGTCTCAACGGTAAAAGAATGCAGCTGATATTTGACCGCCACCCGCTGAGCCAATGGTTCGTCGAGACGCAGACAATCCTCAACTTCAGGCAAGCCGAAAAAGACGATATTGAGTAGCTTTTTGGAAGGGATCTCCAGATTAAGCAACCCCCGGAACTCTTCCATCAGTTCCCGGGTTTGTAACATCTGAGCCTCATCGATCAAGACCACGGCCCGGCGTCCAGACTCGTCGATCTGCAACAACCGGTCATAGAGTTGCTTAAGAAGGCTAAGTCGGTCGGATGCCGGTGCTTCAACGCCGAACTGCATAGCAATGCGAGTTAGAATCCATTCGGGAGTGATACCAGAATGCACCATTACCAGCAGGGACGACTCATAGCGATCCTCAGGCAGACAGTCGAGCATGCGCCGCGCCAGGGTCGTTTTACCGGTGCCGATACCGCCGATCAGAACGGCTAACCCTTTATTGGAGTCGACGGCGTACATCAACCGCTGCAGCGATTGACGGTGTTGCTCACTGTTGAAATAAAAACGTGCGTCAGGAGCGTTAGAAAAAGGCTCCCTTTCAAACCCAAAATGTTGAGCGTAACTCATCGGCCAATTTCCTTACAAAACAGACTGTCATTCTTAGCTAACATCCTTTGCCCCCTCATGCATACTGAGGCGTTCCAGCAAGGGAAACAAATCGCGCCAGGTTGTACCTAAATGTAAGAAACCCGGTTCTTATCCGAACCGTTACCGGAAGGACTTCCACCATTGTCGTCATCAAGACCTAGTTTCGTCCGCAACTGACGTATCTGTTCGTCAACATTACGAAAAAAGGGGTCCACATCGGCAACACATTGAAAGCTATCGAGAGCCTCCAGGGGCTGTCCCCACTCTACATACAAGAGGCCCAACTCGTAATATAGGCTAATACGTTCGCCATCCTTGAGGGCTTCGTAAGCCAGACCTTCTTTGAAAGTCAAAACCGCTTGGTCAAAGGATCCCTTCTGAACCAAACAAACCCCCTTGAGAGTCAGACAATCAATGCGCCGTTGAGGATCGCCCACCACCTTGTCGAACTGGTCGATGGCATCGTCAAGCAGGCCCATCTCCTTGTAAGCAATTCCAAGATTGTAGTGCGTTTCAAAATCCTCAGCGGAAACCTGACTTTCCAGGCCCTTTCTAAAATCATTCAAAGAACCGTCGAGACGTGAGCGTTCCCGATCTTCCAAACGCTCCAAGCCGACAGCTCCGCCATCGGCTGCCAAACCTGGCGCCATCTCGCCCTCATCATCAGCCGCCGGAGCACCCCCAGCCTTAGTAATTCTCTCGAGCAATTGCTGAGCTTGAGGGCAATTTCCCAGCCGATCGAGCAACGACTGACACTTTTGGGAGGCCTCAATCAACAGCCCCTGTTGGAAGTAAAACTCCGCCTCTTCCACTTCGCCAGACACGTCGATGGTGGGCTGGGCGGGCTGCGTATTGACCGCCGGATCTAATGGAGCATCGCCTGGCGCGGATACTTCATCCGCACTCCCCGTATCGAGACCAAACTCGATACCATCCAAGTCCAGATCGTCGAATTCGAGGCCACCCTCTTGGGGCATATCCTGCTGTGGTTCCTGATGCTTTTCTATCTCAAAGGTCGACAGCTGATCGTCAACGCCTGACGAGGAGGATTGTTCATCATCCAGATCCAGCTCACCAAAACTGGCCGGCTCCGTTGAACCGGCCATAACGTCGGCGACAACCTCATCCGCTATGGGCTCTTCATCCTGCTGAGAAGACATCAAGTCAAACAACTTGCCGCCTTCACCGGTCTGTTCATAAATAGCCTGCAACGAAGCAACAGCCTGCTGGTTATCAGGCAACTGTTCCGTGATCGATTCGTATATTTCTTTGAGGTCTACAGCTCGCCCTTCGGCAAAAAAACCTTCCTTGAGCTGTTCCAGTTCAACCAGTGCCTGTTCCGCCTTTTCGTCGGACAAAAGAGCCCAGGCGTAATCCTTGCGCCAATCGAGATTATCGGCATCAATCTCCAGCAGCTGACCATAGGTCGCTGTTTCACTAGCATGATCGGCCAGAGCGCGATAGCTTTTAGCTAGCAACGACAGCGCCTGGCAATGCTGAGGATCGTCTTTTAGAACTTCTTGCAACCCTTCGACACTGCGGGCCGCCTGGCCACAGGCAAGAAAACCCCTGGCCAATTCAAGCTTGAGAGGAACGGAAGTCGGACAACCGACGAGTCCCACTGCTTGAATCTTTTCCACAGCGCCTAAATCAGCGGTTGGTATAAAGCGCTGCAGGGTCTCCACCAAGCATTCGGCAGCCCGTTCCGCCTGATGGGTCTGGCTGTATGCTTCGGCCACCTGCAGAGAGATACCTAAATTATTCGGGTCCAGGTCTTGCATTTGCCCCAGCACCTTGATCGCCGCATCCAGTTCACCTTGTTGGCGATAAAGATTGAGCAGGTTGCGATATTCGGTCAGGGCATTGCCAACCAATCCCTGTTTGATATTGAGTTCCGCCAAATGCTGATAGACTTCAGGCTGGGTAGCATCGACCTTCTGCATCTGTTTGTAGACGGCCAGAGCCTTGAGGAAGAAACCGTTTTCCACGTAATGCTTAGCCACCCCTTCATAGGTTTCCAGGGCCTTTTCCGGCATTTGGTTACGGCTGTAAAGTTCAGCAAGTTTCTGCCGGTTGCGAATGTCCTTGGTATCGGCTTCAACTATCTTCTCGTAATCCTTGATAGCCTTGCCGATCTGGCCTTTAAGCAGATTTTTCTGCGCCGCAGCTAAAAGTTTTTCCTTTTTTGACAATGCCTTCACCCACACGGTTAAAGTGATTAAATATCTTTGCTAAGATAAACTAGAAACGAGCACCCTGTCAAGAACGGGAACGGGCTTTTCCCCTGCAGCGAAGCCCCTTTACATGAATACGAACCCACGGTAAAAGCAATTAAGGAAAAACTTCCCCCCGACCCAGCACAGGGCTTTTGCCCCTCCACTGGTCGACGCTGAAAAGACTACAGTTTTTTGAGACGCTTCACCTCGCCGGTGGTTAAATGCCGATATTGCCCTAGGCGCAATCCTTCCAGAAGCAAAAAGGCCAAGCCAATACGTTTGAGGCGGCTCACAGAACAGCCCACCGCTTCACACATTCTTCGGACCTGACGATTGCGCCCCTCATTAATAGTCAACTCCAGCCAGGTATGACTACCGGACGAGCGAACATTCGCGACCTTAGCCGGAGCGGTAAGACCATCTTCCAGTTTAACACCCTCTTCAAGTCGCTGCCGCGCTGATGTATTCAACGCGCCACGCATTCGCACCAAATATGTCTTGGCAACCTGATGGCGTGGATGAGTTAACCGCGCTGCCAGATCACCGTCGTTGGTCAGCAGCAGCAAACCTTCGGTATTGAGGTCCAGACGTCCGACGGCAAAAACCCGCACCTTGACATCCCGCAGCAGATCGCTGACCACCTTACGCCCCTGAGGGTCACGAGCCGTAGTGACATAGCCAGCCGGCTTATTAAGCAACAGGTATACTTTCGCCTGCTCCAGCCTTAAAGGTCGGCCATCTACTTCAATTCGGTCCTCCTCGACATCGGCTTGATCCCCAAGGCCAGCCACCCGGCCGTTCACAGTAACCCGGTCGGCGGAGATCCAACGCTCTGCCTCCCGCCTAGAGGCAAGACCGGCCGCAGCAATCAATTTTTGTAATCGTTCTTTCATTTATCACATCCGGTTTTAAAGAAGAGATTCGAACTTATTCTAGAGAATCATCTTCGAGGGAAATTTGCTCTTCGACAGGCAATTCCATATCGGCGAGCATGTCCGAGGGCAGGTCATTAAATTCCTTAAGGGTCGGTAAACCGGCCAAGTCGCGCAAGCCGAACAATTCAAGAAACTCTCTACTGGTTCCATAAATCAGAGGTTTCCCAGGGATATCTTTTTTTCCGAGAATACGAAACAGACGTTTGTCGAGAAGAGTTCTTATCACTCCCCCTGAATCGACCCCTCGCAGATAATCTATTTCCGCACGGGTGACAGGCTGCCGATAGGCAACAATCGCCAGAGTTTCCAAGGCGGCTCGTGAAAATCGGAATGGCCGGGTTTTACGAAACGCCCTGATCCATTCGGCATGTTCAGGCCGCGTTCGCAACTGAAAACCACCATCAACCAACTGCAAAGCGAATCCACGACTGCTACGTTCATAGTCCTCTTGCAAATCTTGCAAAAGGGTTTTGGCCTGCCTCTCCTCGATTTCGAGAACCAAAGCAATCCGATCAGGCCGTATCGGCCCATCAGCAACGAGCAACAAACCTTCGATAACCGCTTTGAAATCAACTGTAACCAAGGGTCTCATCCTGCTGTAAGCATTGGTCATCGACGTCTTCAACAGCGTAAAGCCAGATGGAACTGTCCCGACCGTTCTGCATTAATCGGGCAAGACGCATTTTAACCAACTCCAACATCGCCAGAAACGTCACGACCACTTCGTTACGACCAACTACACTGGGCAACAAATCTCCAAAAGCCAAACTGCCACGTTCGCTCAAAGACACAAGGATCTGATTGATCCTATCCGTCACAGACAACCGTTCACGGCTTATCTCGTGAACGCTTTCTTCACCATTGCCCTGAATTAATTGACGAAAAGCAGCGACCAGCTCAAAAAGACCGACCGGCTCCCATTCTGCAGCCTCGTTCTCATCGCCTTCAGCCTCAGGGGAGCTGCTTAAAAAAACATCCCTTCCCAGCAGAGGCAAGGCATCAAGGGAAATAGCGGCGTCCCGATATCTCTGGTATTCCAGAAGGCGTTTCACCAGCTCGGTCCGAGGATCGGGATCTACCTCCTCTGCCGCCTCTTCTTCATCTCGAGGCAAAAGCATCCGTGACTTGATATGCAACAGGGTGGCTGCCATCACCAGAAATTCGCCGGCCAAATCGAGGTTAAGGCTTTTCATAACCTCGATAGTCGCCAGGTATTGGGCAGTAATTTTCGCGATGGGGATATCATAAATGTCCATCTCATGCTTTTGGATGAGATGGAGCAGTAGGTCAAGAGGCCCTTTGAAACTATCGAGATCTATCTGATAAGGCATAACATGCTCATCAGGAGCCTACCGAAGGAATAAATTGTTGAATAGCCGCCGCCTGCGGGCCGGCCAACCACTGAGCAGCAAAAGAAACTGTCTGGAATAATGCAGTCCTACCAAATGGCGTAATAAACAAAAGAACTATCACTATCATAAACCCAACGGGTTCAACCCGCGCTAGCCATTTGGCTTGGGTTTCAGGAAGTAGTCCCATGACAACCCGTCCGCCATCTAGGGGAGGAACAGGCAGCAGATTCAGTGCGGCCAGCAGCAGATTAATATACAAGCTGAACCCCGCCATAAGAATTAACGGCTGCCCAAGGGACAAGGCTCCCCCCCCGAGCTGCGACTCGGCCAGGGGCAACATAAGCAACAAGCGCAGCGACACAGCGGAAACACCGGCAAGAACCAGATTGGTGACCGGCCCAGCCAAAGCGACCCATAACATGTCTTGGCGGGGTCGTTTAAAATTAAGGGGATTAACCGGTACCGGTCGTGCCCAGCCGAATCCAACCAAGAACAGCACCACAAGTCCAAAGGGATCTATATGCTTAAGGGGATTAAGTGTCAGGCGCCCTAACATACGGGCGGTCGGGTCACCAAGACGCTCCGCAACATAACCGTGGGCAACTTCATGTAGGACAATGGCCAACAGCCCAGGCACCAGCATAACCGAAATCTTAACCAGCAATATTTCCATAACCTTCCTTGAAAAGAGCTTGACCGTTCTTTTTAACAGATAGCAACAGCTAAGTCAATTTACCCCTGAATCAAGCCTACGTCATTGAATTGATAAACCAGCCCTTTATTTGCTGCATTTACTGCCTTAAAGATAATGCTTACGGACAAAATCTAATTCGTCCTGCCGGGTCACGAGCTCTCCATCGAGGCGAGCCGAGAGAAGACGCTGAAAAACCTCTTTATAGAGGGGCCCCGGGGAGATTCCAAGTTGTTTAAGATCACTGCCAGACAGCTGGCTTTCAAGGTCGCGCAGGTGGGTGAAATAGCTGGACAGGCAGCGCTGTACCTGCTCGTTCCCGCTGCGGGCCATGGCATACAACAGCACCTCGATAGATAGAGGCTGAAACCAACCGTAAATTTCGCTGGGGCGGGGCGGGACTGCGTGCATGCGCCGCCAAAAAATCAGGTTGGTGGCCCGATGAACCGCCTCCCGCTCCACTGTAAAGATGTGCTGCAGACGAGGCGCTATCGACAGGCGCTGACAGAGGCTGTCCACCGCTCGGTCATTGAGGTCGGCTAGCAGGCACAAAAAGTAGACCAGCCAATGGCGGCAGGACTCACCGGTAAACAACAAACGATGCCAGTCAATAGCCTGACGGGCACTGGCAAAAAGCTTCTTCACCCGATTTTTCAGCAGCAAGTCGGGGTGCAAATATTCGAGAAGGTCAAGATCAGCCATACGCAGCACTGCAGGCAAAGGGTTCTCTTCTTTGAAAATCAGAACCAATTCGTTAAAAACCCGTTGTCCGCCGATTTTGTCCAGAAACCCCATACGCACGGCACTGCGCAGCAACTGTTCGGTGTGCGCCCCCATGCGGAAGCCGAGACGCTGTTCGAAACGGATAGCCCGGAAAACCCGGGTCGGATCTTCCACAAAGCTGAGATTGTGCAGGACACGAATGGCTTTTCCCTGCAGATCCCGTTGGGCACCGAAAAAATCGTAGAGTTCGCCGAAATGACTTCCGTTTAGAGCGATGGCCAGGGTATTGATGGTAAAATCTCGACGATAAAGATCAAGCTTGATGGGCGCATGCTCCACCGTGGGTAAAGCGCCCGGCTCGAGATAATACTCGGTTCGGGCTGATGCCACATCGATCTTGAACTGATCTGGAAAGATCAGTACTGCGGTGCCAAACTTTCGATGAGTACGAATACGGCAATCGAAGCGTCGGGCATATTCCGCGGCGAAGGCGATACCGTCACCTTCGACAACAATATCGAGGTCAAGGTTCTGTTTGTTCAGCAGCAGATCACGGACAAAACCGCCAACCGCAAATACATCGAGGCCCAAATCCTCAGCGACCTGCCCCAACCGGTTGAGAATCTCCTCAATGCGCGGCTCGAATCGCGTTCGCAGCAATCGCAGGACATAACGCTTCCTCAACCCAAGACTGCTGCCAAGGGCCGGCGCATCACTAAGGGGACGGGAAACAGCGCCGGACACCATATGCCGCAATAGATCGGTACGGGTAATCGCCCCGACTAAGGTGCCCTCATCCACCACCGGCACAAAACGCTGATTGCCACTGACGATCAATTCCTGCAACTCTTCCACTGAGGTGCTAGGCTCCACCGCAATAAAATCGCTGTTCATGAATTCGCCCACCGGCAGTTTGTCTAGCTGGTGATGAGCGGCCTTTTCCACTACCTGACGAGTAATAATACCCACCACAACCTGGTCAGCCATGACCGGGAGAGCATTAATATTGTAACGGGTCAGCAGTTCTCGCACCTCTTTGATAGTTGCCGAATGGGGAATAGTCTTGACCGCGGTAAAGAGCAGGTGGCGAGCCTCCCAATGGGGATTGACGTGGCGCTGCAGCACCTCCGTCAAGCGATCGAGAAACTGCACCAGGGTCATATCCCGCAACACCCCGGAAGCAGCGAAGCTGTGACCACCGCCGCCGAATTCATTGAGAATTTCACCCACATGGACCTCGGGGATACGCGACCGACCGACCAGAAAAACCCGATCCCCCATGCGTACAGCCACAATCAGAGCGTCATGGCTCTCCATATCCTTTAGTTTATGGGCCAAGACAGCTAGGTCGCCGACATATTGGTCGATAGAGGCGTGAGCAACGGCAATATCGATGCCGTTGACGTTGAGAATGGACCGATTTTCGATGAGTTGATGCAGCAGGGCTACCTGCTTGGCTGTCAATTCCTGAACCAGGGAATCGGCCACCAGATTGAGATCGCCTCCCTGTTCCAGCAGATAGGCGGCCGCTTGATAATCCCTGCTGGTGGTGGAATTGAACAGTAACTTACCCGTGTCCTCATAGAGCCCAAGGAGCATCATGGTCGCTTCGGCGGGACTGAGTTCAATCCCCTGTTCCCTAAACTGATGAGCAAAGATGGTGACCGTCGAGCCAACCGCCTCGATAATCTCAAGGGTGGGCTTAACGCTAAGTTGGCAGACCGGATGATGATCGTAGACATGGACTTCGATCCCTGGCTGCTCAAGAACTTCGGCAAAAGGACCGATCCTCTCCGCCTGACAGACATCGACCAGAATCAAGCGGCGAATATCGGCCAGGTCGATATCACGGATGCGTTTGAAAAGTGAGGCATTCTCAGGATTTTTAAGCAGATACTCCCGCAGGCTTCGTTCTTGGGCACCTGCAAAGACCATTTCGGCCTGTGGATAGAGTTTTTTAGCCGCAATCATGCTGCCTAGACAGTCGAAATCGGCATTGATATGGGTGGTAATGACGTCCATAAGAGACTTTCGCGGGAGTCCAGCAGGATTAAAGTGGTTAAGTCAGCAGCGCAAAGTACCGATCAAATCGCTGATACCTGCCACCCCTTCATCCTGACAAAACTGTTTCAGTCCATCGACAATCTTGATCATCGCCGCCGGGTCCACAAAATTAGCGGTGCCGACTTGCACCGCATGAGCTCCGGCAATAAGAAACTCCAGGGCATCTTCAGCGGACATAATACCGCCAACGCCAATCACCGGCAGATTGACCGCTTGCACTACCTGATACACCATGCGGACAGCCAGCGGCCGCAGCGCCGGGCCGGAGAGCCCACCGGTGCCGTTAGCCAGCCGCGGTCGGCGACGACGGATATCGACGGCCAGGCCGGTCAAGGTGTTGATGCAGCTGATGGCATCGGCACCAGCCTCTTCGACAGCCCGGGCAATGACGGTAATATCCGTGACATTGGGAGTCAGCTTGACGATCAGCGGTTTATTGATATGGCTACGAACCAGACTCACCACTTCACTGGCGGCTAAGGGGTCGGTGCCGAAAACGATGCCGCCCTGTTTGACATTGGGACAGGATATATTGAGTTCGACCGCATCAATACCATCGATCTGCGACAGGCGCTGCGCCGCCTGGCCATATTCTTCCAGACTGTTGCCGAAGAAATTGACGATAACCGGCGTCTGCAGCTCTTTTAGAAAGGGTAGTTTCTGTTCAACAAAAACATCCAAACCGACATTCTGCAGACCGATAGCATTCAGCATGCCACCGTTGGTTTCAGCGATACGCGGCGTTGGGTTACCGGCTTTAGGGCGCAACGAAAGCCCCTTGGTGACAATGGCACCAAGCCGATTGAGGTCCATATAAGGGCTATATTCCTCACCGTAACCAAAAGTTCCCGAAGCGGGCATGACCGGGTTCTTCAACCGCAAACCGGCGAATTCAACTGTCAGGTCAGGGCCATCAGCCATCGGCTGTTTTGATAGCGGCATCTCACTCATGGCCATGCCCCCTTTCTTTGACGCGTTGTTCTAACAGTTGCCAGTCAAGCTCATCGGCGCGAAACACCGGCCCTTCCTTGCAAGTACAGAGATAGCGGGGGTGCTCCTCGCTATGCCCGGCGCCTTTGACCACACAGCCGAGGCAGGCCCCTACTCCGCAGGCCATAAAGGCTTCCAGAGAAACTTGTAGAGCTACCTGCCGAGGCTGACAGATGCGGCAAACTGCCTCCAACATCGGCATGGGGCCACAGGCATATACCGCCGCCTCGGGGAACTTGCTCAGTTTTCGCTCCAGCACTTGAGTAACCGGCCCTTCTTCGCCCAGGGTACCATCATCGGTCGAGACGTAGGTTTCTACTCCGAGGCGCTCAAATTCCGTGACCATTAGCACGTCCTTGCGAGAACGGCCACCGATCAGTAATCGGACCTTACTCCTTTTTACCAGTTCGCTGGCCAGCATATACAGAGGCACTAGGCCGATACCACCACCGACCAGGATCTGCTCCCGTCCGTCGTCAGCAAGCTCAAATCCACGGCCAAGGGGTCCAAGCAATTCGACCCGGTCCCCTTCATGCAACTCACGCATAATAGAGGTTCCTCTGCCGACGACCTTATAGAGAATTTCTACAAACTCCTTATCGGGCAGTCCGTCACAGTCCGAAGGCAGCGTCCCTGTCTGAAAAATACCGAAGGGTCGACGCAGCAGGGGCTCATCGGTAGCTTGAGAGCGAAACATGACAAACTGTCCCGCCTGGGCCAGATCCGAAATCCCCGGGGCAAGAATCTTCATGCGATAATAATCAGGCGAAACTTCCTGATTCGATAGAATGGCTGTTTTAAAATTTTTCATTTTGATGTCTCAGCAACTCCAAAAATAATAACAAAAGAATTAACGATTAATGTTTTACCGGATGAATAAGGCCTGCCGGTATCAGCTGCATCACCAAAGCATCTTCACCGTCACTATAATAACGCAGGCGACGATCGATTTCTCTAAACCCGAAGGACCAGTAAAGAGCGATGGCGGCAAAATTGGAGGGACGCACCTCCAGCAAGGCACAGTCGAGGCCGGTCCGCATGTTTCGGTTAAGGGACTGCTCAAGCAGAGCACGGGCCACCCCGCTTCTGCGCTGGTTCGGCGCTGTCGCAACGTTAAGAATGCTCAACTCCTGGCAAACTCGCCAGGAACAGAGAAATCCGGCTAGACAAGGCCCCCGCCACAACAAATCAATATGGGACAAGGGATTGGCCAACTCATTTATAAACATGGCTTTGGACCAGGGATTACGATGGCAGAGCTGCTCAACGGTCAGCACCTGATCCATGTCGGCTTCAATCATAGGTCGGATTATGTTCTCAGAGATCATAGAAAGCGCAGAGCATTCAGGAAACTGTAACAACGACAAAAGAAAGACACGGAGAAAATCATCGGCCATGAAAAAAGAACCATGACAGACTGGCCAAAAGAGGTTAGAATATGCAACATAAGTCGGAGGCTTAAAGCATTGCACCGACACACCTTACCGCATCATAATTCACCCCCTGTACCGTGTAAAGAACCAATCTTCCTGAAGTTGCAGCTAGGGACTTTGGCGTTGACAAGGAGTGGCTGGTTGATTTAATAATGGCCGCATTTATCTGCGAGGAGAGCCAAGAATTGAGTGACGAAAAAAAAATGACCTACAAGGATGCCGGCGTCGATATTGATGCGGGCAATCGTTTTGTCGATATGATCAAGCCATTGGTCAAAGCAACCTCCAGGCCTGAGGTACTGACCGATATCGGCGGTTTCGGCGGCCTGTTCTCGCTGCATGCTGACAAGTACGAGAAACCGACCCTCGCCACCGCGACTGACGGTGTGGGCACCAAGCTTAAAATAGCCTTCATGACCGACAAGCACGATACCGTCGGTATCGACCTGGTAGCCATGTGCGTCAACGACATTGCTGTACAGGGGGCTGAACCTCTCTTTTTTCTCGACTATATGGCCACGGGCAAACTGGCTCCGGAAAAAGGTGTAGAGATCGTTAAAGGCATCTCCGAGGGATGTATCCAGGCTGGCTGTGCTCTTATTGGGGGTGAAACGGCGGAAATGCCCGGTTTCTACGC
>MAXT01000248.1:0-125 GCA_001751225.1 Desulfuromonadales bacterium C00003107
ATGTGGATAAATGTACCGGGTGTGCGCAATGTGTAGAGAATTGCCCTGTGGAAGTGCCATACGACTTCAACGAAGGTTTTGGTACTCGAGGGGCAGTGTACGTGCCGTTCCCGCAGGCTGTCCCG
>MAXT01000248.1:251-2550 GCA_001751225.1 Desulfuromonadales bacterium C00003107
GACTTACGACCCTGAGCCGAGGAACGCTTATGGCTATGGGATATCTGACAATGTAATAACAGCGATGGATTTTGAGCGGCTTTTGAATGTCGCAGGTCCGACGGAGGGGCACGTTATAAGACCTTCTGATTGTAAGGAGCCCTTGCGGGTGGGCTTCATCAATTGCGTTGGCTCTCGCGACATAAAGACGAATGAGTATTGCTCTGGTGGCGTCTGCTGTATGTTTAACATAAAGAATGCGATTCTATTGAAGGAGAAACGTCCGGAGATTTCGTGTTATATATTTTACATAGATATAAGAACGCCATTCCGAGGCTATGAGGAGTTTTATAACTACGCAAGGGAGCTTGGCATCAGATTTATCAGGGGAAGACCTGCGGAGGCTATAGAGACGGAGGATGGGAATCTGGTGATAAGGGCAGAGGATACATTGAAAGGCGTGGTAAGGACGATAGAAGTGGATTTAGCTGTTCTTGGTACTGGTATTGTACCGCATCCGGATATAGAGAAATTATCGAAGATGCTGAAGATTCCAAGGGCTGCTGATGGACTGTTTATGGAATCGCATCCGAAATTGGGTCCCATAGATACGGAGTTGGACGGTGTGTTCGTAGCCGGCGGTGCATCAGGTCCGAAAGACATCCCGTTTGCTGTTGCGCAGGGCAGTGGTGCAGCGGCGAGAGCAGCGAGATTGCTCGTTAGAGGCAAGGTGAAAATAGAAGGGGTAACCGCTGTTTCGGATGAATGACGGGGCAGCGGCATTTCAAAACCGCAATGATAGAAGTACATGTAAAGAGCTTGTTTACGTTTTCATACGATTGGACTTTTATAAATGTCTTTCCATATACCATATATAAAGTAGCGGGGTAGGGTAGTTAGGATATCCCGTCGGGCTCATAACCCGGAGACCGGTGGTTCGAATCCATCCCCCGCTATCGTTCGTTTCCCGCTATCCCAAAAGGAAAGATGATAATCAATTCCGATTTGCATATCCATTCTCATTATTCGGCTGCTACCTCGCCGCGGATGGATTTATCCACGCTGGCTAAAGAATCTGCGAGGAAAGGGATTCAGTTGCTCGGCACTGGTGATTGCTTACACCCCAAATGGTTGGATGGGATACGGGAACTGGACGAAAAGAACGGCATTTTCTACTTTAAGGATAAAGCGGAAGGGACTGCTTTTGTGCTCACTGTGGAGGTGGAAGATAATAAAAGAGTGCATCACCTACTCATAGTGCCATCTATCGCGAAGGCAGAGCAATTATACGAGTCGTTTCGGAAGTATTCGTCGAATATTGATTCTGATGGCAGACCTTCGCTGAGGATGAGCGGCGAGGAAATAGCGGACCATGCGAAAGGTGCAGAAGCTCTTATAGGTCCTTGTCATGCGTTCACGCCCTGGACTGCTTTATACGCTTACCACAATTCATTGAAGGACTGTTATGGCGACCTGAGCGGATATGTTTCCTTTGTGGAGTTGGGATTGAGTGCGGATTCGTCTTATGCAGACAGGATAAGTGAATTGCACGAGCTCACGTTTTTGACTAACTCAGATGCGCATTCGCCGTATCCTATCCGGCTGGCGCGGGAGTTCAACAGGTTTCAGATTGAGGATATGAGTTTTGAAGACTTGAAAGCGGCGATAGAAAGAAGACGAGGCAGGAAGCCGGTGCTCAATGTTGGTCTGCCGCCGAAGGAGGGCAAATATAACGAAAGTGCCTGTATCAGGTGCTATACGCATTATTCGCTGCGCGATGCGATACTAAGGAAATGGCGATGTGAATGTAGGGGCATGATAAAGAAGGGTGTGCGTGATAGAGTAAATGAGCTTGCAGATTGCGATGGTACACATCCAGAGCATAGACCGTCTTATATGCACCTGATACCGCTGGCAGAGGTAATAGGCTTGGCAGTGCAAAAGTCCGCGAGTTCAAAGACGGTAACCACGGTATGGGAATCGCTATTAGCAGAATTTGGCACTGAAGTTAACGTGTTGGTGGATGCTTCTATGGATGAACTCCGTGCAGCGAATCGGGATGATCGTGTGGTAGAGGCGATAAGTGCATTTAGAACTGGTAAAGTATCCGTAATTCCTGGTGGCGGTGGCAAATACGGTGTTATAGTGTTGAGCCCTGAAGGGCGTGAAGAAGCGGAAGAAGAAGAGCCCGAAAGAGAGCAGAAGGGGCAGCTTTCTTTGTTTGATTTTTGAGCGTTTTTACATTCTAAACGTATCGGGGCTGGAATAGTAGTATCTATCCAATATAGTATTTGTTTGACTAACCACAAGATCACACAGA
>MAXT01000248.1:2569-2697 GCA_001751225.1 Desulfuromonadales bacterium C00003107
TGTGTTAATCTCATGAAATCTCGAGGTTTTCTTTGCATCCGGTATAGAAGTACAAATATTAGTGCGGGTGTATGTACTACGATAGTATACCCGCATAAAGTGCTTTTAGTAAAGCTTTTCTCTAAGAA
>MAXT01000249.1 GCA_001751225.1 Desulfuromonadales bacterium C00003107
GTTAAACCCCGCTCTGACTGGTGTTGCTAATCCTCTCACCATAGATCATCTGATCAAGGCCACCAACAATCTTACCAAGACCTTGACCCTCTGGGCCCAAAATGGCGAGATCAGCAATCCTGCCGCTGAGACTGAAGCCTTGGTCGATAGCCTCGCAGAGTTGGCGCTACATTATTACGTCCAGGAAAATCGTGGTGATGCAGCCATCGAAGAAGCCATTGGCTTCGATATCCTGCCCGATATCTCGGGTAATCAGTATCCGCAGGTAGATCTCGCTGGATGGGTTACGGTCTACAATGAAGACGGCACTAAAGCGAATGCCGATAGCGGCAATACACCCAATGTCGAACCGATCTCTTATCCGGCAGCTACGCTCCAAAACGTTGGAGTAGAGGGCAACAATTTTGTCCTGAGCTGGGTTCTGCCCAGTGACGCCGCCGAAGTTCCTTCCGGTGGTTACGACATCATCATCGACGGAACGGATACCGGTAACACGTGGCGAACTGAGCAGACCAGCGTTGTGATCACCGGTTTGGAAACCGATGTGGAACATACTTTTCAGGTTCAAACACGCTGGCTGCAGGCTGAGCCGGACCTGGTGCCCCTCTCTAACGAACTGTCCGCGATCAGTACATCGGCCGATGTCGAGCCTGAGCCTGAGGCAAACCCTTATCCGGCCTCCATTCTGGAAACCGTGCAAGTTGATGGCAGCGACTTCGTCCTGAACTGGTCTCTGCCTGACGGTACCTCCAGTGTGCCTTCCGGAGGATACGATATCATCATCGACGGTACGGATACCGGCACCGACTGGCGTACCGAACAGACCGCCATCGTTATTAGCGGCCTGGAAGCCGATGTGGAACATACCTTTCAGATTCAGACTCGCTGGCTTCAGGCGGACCCGGATCTGGTTCCCCTTTCAAATGTGTTGACCGCGACGAGTACGACGGCCGTTGTCGAGCCTGAGCCTGTGCCCGAGCCGGTCACTTATCCGGCGGCTATTTTGGAAACCGTCGAATTCAACGGGGGCGACTTCGTCCTGAATTGGTCCCTGTCGGGCGACATCTCCGAGGTTCCTTCCGGTGGTTACGACATTATCATCGATGGTACGGATACTGGCATTCAGTGGCGTACGGAACAGTCCAGCGTGGTTGTCAGCGGTTTGGAAGCCGATGTTGAGCATTCTTTCCAGATTCAGACCCGTTGGCTGCAGGCCGAGCCACATCAGACTCCAATTTCCAATGTATTGTCCGCGATGAGCACTCCGCCCACTGTCGAGCCGATCACCTATCCGGAGGCTACCCTGCAAACCGTAGAAGTCTCTGGTAGTAACTTTGTGCTGACCTGGGCCTTGCCCGCCGGCACCTCCGAGGTTCCTTCCGGTGGTTACGACATCATCATCGACGGTACGGATACCGGCACCGATTGGCGTACCGAACAGACCAGTGTGGTTATCAGTGGCCTGGCAACCGGTGTTGAGCATTCTTTCCAGATCCAGACCCGTTGGCTGCAAGCAGAGCCCGATCTGGTTCCCCTCTCCAACACGTTGTCCGGCACCATTGCCTCAACTGTTGTGGATACCCCTACCGAACCGAATCCTACCGACCCCGACCCTGATGCGGTTGAGCCGCCTAGTTCTACGGGCAGCGCGGTAAAGGTGTTTCCCGGGGCCGTAGGTTTCGGCACCGAAACCGTCGCAGGTCGCGGTGGTCAGATCCTCAAGGTCACCAACCTGAACGACAGCGGTTCTGGTTCATTAAGGGCTGCCGTAGAAACTTCCGGTGCCAGGACTATCGTGTTCGAGGTTGGCGGCGCTATTAACCTGAACAGCGATCTGAGATTAAGCAATGGCTATTGCACGATCTCCGGACAAACGGCACCTTTCCCTGGCATTATGCTCAAAGGGGCAGGGGTGCGCATTACATCCTCCAACATCCTTATGCAGCATATTGCAATACGGGTCGGTGACGACGGCCGGTCTGCAGACGGTTCCGCGGACAATGCCGACGCCGTGCAGATCATCGGTAGTGGCTGCAACAATATTGTAATTGACCACTGTTCCTGGTCTTGGGCCATTGATGAAAACTCCAGTGCCTGGGCTTCCAACGCCCACGATATAACCTTCAGCAACAATATTATCGGTGAGGCGCTTGTTGCATCCGCCCATACGGAAGGGTCGCATTCCAAAGGATTGCTCATCGGCGGCAGCAGCAACAACCCGAAGCGAGTGGCGATCATCGGCAACCTGTTTGCTCATAACGTTGACCGCAATCCTCAGTTGAAGGGGGGGACCAGCACGGTCATCGCCAACAACATTATGTATAACTGTGGAGATAGCTACTCCATCTCCAACATGACTCGCAACTATGTGACGGAGAAAACCCTGGCTAGTTACTTGGGTAATATCTTTGTCGACGGCCCTCAATCGGCATCCGGTGCCTATGCCATCAAGGCAGAAGCGAACCTGGCGTCCGGCTCGGCATTTTATGCGGACGATAATGTCAATCTAAGCCGTCCTTCTTACCTGATTAAGGATAGTGCCGGCTGTAAGGTTAGCTCAGCGCCCCTTTCGATTTCGGATTACTCGCCTCTATCCAGCGGCAATGTTGTGGATTCGGTACTGGCTTATACGGGTACCCGGCCGGCGCAACGGGATGATGTCGATGCAAGGCTCGTAGTGGAAGTGGTCAATGGTACCGGTTCACGGAAAAACCATTCCAGTGGTCTGTGGCCTTCCTATCCCCAAGCCAGCAGAGATTTTGACCAGTTCATTCCGTCCAATCCCAACGGCGACGATGATGGAGACGGTTATACCAACATCGAAGAAGTGTTGACTGCCATGGCACTTCAGGTAGAAGGAAGATAAGAGTTACCTGCTGATACTCAGGCAGAAAAGAGAAAACCCCGGTTTATGATTCAGGGGGTTTTTCGAAGAAGATTCAAATAAGAAGGGGGACGAATCAAACTGATTCGTCTCCCTTTTTTCTTTGAACCTTGCCTCTGAGTCAAGGAAGGCTATGAAAAATACTTTTAAGTGAGGTCTAGCCTGAAACTATAGATTTAACTAATGTCAATTGGGCGGGGGCCCGGCCTTATGACTGTTGTCTCTAGATTTTGTATATCTAAGCGGTTTTGTCACACTTTGGCAACAGCTTCTCTTGGGTTTCCAATAGGCCTTTCAGCCAAATTCTATTTAAATGTCGCTTGTTGGTAACAGTATTTGACATTCGGTAATTATGACATTGGCTATGGATGTCACTAAATTTAAGCACATATCATAAAAACTCTACTCCCTTTATCTAGGAATTCTTCAATGATTGAAATGTTCGAATTTATATTATTTGTGTAAAACAAAATATAACAATAACTTTGTGACGATAAGTTACTAATATTTTTCAAGTATTCGATATTGTCATGTGTGTTTATATTCAAAATTTAGTTATTGTTCATCTCATCAGTTGTTAAACAATCCACTGCCTTAAGTTGAATGTAATGTGTTCATCGAAATCTATCAAAGGGTCTTTACTTATAGTCTTTGGTAGAGCTATTGGCATGTGCTTTGCTTGTATAGTGGCAACAAGATTGTTTTCGAAATATTTGCAAAATTTTTTTAACGATATTTATGTTTTTAAATGTATGGATGGTAGGAGGGACCAAATTGGTACGTAAGACAGTCTTTAAATCCCTTTAACCAAAGTCATAAAGTGCGTATATGGCTTTATGCAAGGATGGACAAATGTTGAAACAAAAAATATTAAGAACAAGTTGGTTCGTTTTATTAGCTGTATTTTTAATGCTCAACGGTTGCGGTGGTGGAGGCGGTGGCAGCAGTGACGGCAACTCCGATGTATCTGGTACGGTTGGTGGCGCTGGTACGGTTGGTGTCGCTGTAGACCCCTATATAGAGGGAGCGATCTTTGAGGAGGTTTCTGATGGGGGCGGCATCCTGCAGACTTCGTCGCAATCCGGCGTGAACGGCCGCTTTAACTTTAGCAAAAAGGTCTTAGCGGGTTCGGTCATTCGAATGAAAGAAGGCAGCAAGGGAAGTCACGGAGGCAAGCCCTATGATGGCCTCTTGAAGGGAACCACAGATGATGGGGGCGTCATGATCGTGTCGCCGTTGACCACATTGCTGGCTAATGGCTTTACCGCCGAACAGGTCATCGTCCTGCTGGAAGAAGCCGGCATCAGCGGCCTGCAGGAAAATGACCTCTATAGCGACCCCATGGCTGGTTTGGCCGGGCTGGAGACATTTTCTGACAACGATTTGACTTCGTTGCAGGCATCCATTGCAGTGAATAACTTTCTGCTGCGACTCAATAACTTTTCCTGGGGGCCAGATGATGCGGGAGACGTTGCTCTTTTGACCGAATCGGCTGAAATGGTCAAGTCTTTCCTGAACTGGAATCGCTTTCAGGCAGTTCGGGATCAGTTGAATGCTACGTTGACTGATTTTGCCAACCCTTTGACCGTTGATCACTTGATCAATGCTTCCGCCAATTTGGTTGAGACCTTGACCCTTAGTGCCAGAAACGGAGAGATTAGCGATCCTGTCGCTGAAGCTGAAGGCCTTGTCGGTAGCCTTGAAGAACTGGCATTGAATTATTATGTCCAAGAAAATCGAGGTGATGCGGCCATCGAAGAAGCTATTGGCTATGAAATCCTGCCCGCTATCGCTGCCAACCAGTATCCGCAAACAGATCTTTCTGGTGAAATTACGGTCCACGACGGAAATGGTACCATAGCGAATCCTGATAGTAGCACTCAGAATCCGGCGGCTACCCTGCAAACCGTAGAAGTCTCTGGTAGTAACTTTGTGCTGACCTGGGCTCTGCCCGCCGGCACCTCCGAGGTTCCTTCCGGTGGTTACGACATCATCATCGACGG
>MAXT01000250.1 GCA_001751225.1 Desulfuromonadales bacterium C00003107
GGGCACGGATGCCCACTCACAACTTCACGGAGGAAATACCATGGCACTTACTATCAACACAAACGTACAATCACTCAACGCCCAGCGCAACTTGGGCAAATCCCAGGGAAGCCTGGCCAAATCCATGCAGCGTCTCTCTTCCGGCCTGCGCATCAACAGCGCCAAGGACGACGCCGCCGGCCTCGCCATCAGCGACCGCATGACCGCCCAGATTCGCGGCATGAATCAGGCGGCCCGTAACGCCAACGACGGCATCTCCCTGGCCCAGACCGCCGAAGGCGCCCTGGGTGAAGTCACCAACATGCTACAGCGCATGCGTGAACTGGCCGTCCAGTCGGCCAACGGCAGCAACACCACCGCCGACCGTACAGCACTTGACTCGGAATTCGGCGCGCTGAGTACGGAAATCGACCGCATCGCGGACACTACCCAGTTCAACGGCAAGACCTTGCTCGACGGCACCATGGCCTCCGGCGTCGACTTCCAGATAGGCGCCAACGCCGGCCAGACCATCACGGTCAGCGTCGGCGATGCCAATACGGCCGTACTGGCCTCCGGCGATCTGGCTGGCGCTGCCATTGGTACCGCATCCGGGGCGCAATCGGCCATCAGTGTCCTGGATTCCGCCATCAACGACGTCGACACCATCCGCGGCGAACTCGGTGCGGTGCAGAACCGCTTCGAATCGACCATCGCCAACCTGAACAACGTCTCCGAGAACCTCTCGGCGGCGCGGTCGCGGATTCTCGATGCGGACATCGCTCAGGAAACCTCTAACATGACCAAGATGAATATCCTGCAGCAAGCAGGTGTTTCCATCTTGTCCCAAGCCAACCAGACACCTCAGTTGGCACTGTCTCTGCTCGGTTAATCTGGGAACTACCGAGGCTAACGGGGGAGCGGCTCGCCGCTCCCCCACCCTTGAGACAAAAAAGTGATTGTACGGAGGACATATAAATGAAAATCGAACAAGCCACCTTAAGCGGCCCGGCTACCGCTAAGTCCCCTTCGGGGGCCGAATCTATCGATCGCAACCGCGGAAAAGCTTCTGAACTACAGGAGCCTTCCCAAGACCCGAAAAAGGTTGCTCCGGAAGAGATTCTGAACAAAATCAAGGAATTGACCGACAACGGCAATTTCACCGTCCGGTTTGAGCTTAACGAGCACGCCAGCCAGATGGTGATCCACCTGCTGGACGCCAAATCGGGAGAAGAGATTCGGCAGATACCACAGGAAGAACTGCTCACTATGAGCAAACGCTTGCGTGAATTGCGCGGCAATCTTGTCGATACCACCTCCTAAGCAGGAGAATTAACCCATGTCGAGCATTACCTTTGGCGGCTTAGCTACCGGGATTGACACCAACACCATCGTTTCGGAGCTCATGCAACTCGAGCGTCAGCCTATCGAACGGCTGGAAAGGGACCGGGAGTATGTCAAGAATCGCCTGACAGCCTTTACCGATTTCGATAAAAAACTCGAATCTCTGCTGGCCAAATTTGAGAAACTCGACACCGACAACGAAATCGGTTCCTACCAGGCCACGGCAGCCAGCGAGGAGTTCTTCACTCCCTCGGCCTCCAGCTCCGCTGTTCCCGGTAGCTACCAGATCGAAGTTCAGACTCTGGCTCGGCAACAGAAGGATGTCAGCGATGCTGGCTATGCCAGCCGATCGGAGGCTAACTTCACGAGCGGCACCCTGAACGTCAACGGCACCGACATCACCATCGACAACGATTCTCTGAACAGTCTGGCGGATAAAATCAACGCCGCCAACAGTGGTGATACCCCCACAGGAGTATCGGCCAGCATCATCAATGATGGTAGCGGCTACCGCATGATTTTATCGGGCGAAGATGCAGCTACCTCTTTTACCGCCAGTGTTGCGGGAGGCACTACAGCGAACGGTTACGCCGCTCTTTCCTTCACGAACACCCAACCTGCATCCTTGGCTACTATCGTGGTTGACGGTATTGCGATCACCGGCAACAGCAATACCTTCGAAGAAGCTATCCCTGGGGTCAGCATCACCGTTGACAAAGAAAATACACTCGGCGAATCGACCAATTTGACCGTGTCCGTAGACAAAGCGGGAGCGAAAACCCAGATCGAAGGGATGGTTTCAGCCTACAACGATATCATCAACTTTCTGGATCAACAGAAGGACGCTGGCTGGGGCAACGATTCCGGATTCAGATCGGCCAAAAGGCGGCTGCAAAACTTACTGGTTACTTCCGTCAACGGTAGCGGCAACGTCCAAAGTCTTTCCCAGCTGGGTCTGGAAACCCAACGGGACGGCACCCTGACCATCGACAGCAGCACCCTTGATGAGGTCATTAGCACCGACCTGGAAAGTATCGAGAAGCTGCTGGCCGGCGAAGACGGCGTAGAAGGGATATCTTCCCAGTTCATTTCTTATCTGGAAGATATTACCGACTCTGTCGACGGCCTGCTGCCTAGCCGCAAGGACAGTAGCGACCGGGAAATTCGCCGCTTTGATCAGAGCATTTTCAATATGGAAGCACGGATGGACAAACGGGAGGATACACTAAGGGCCCAGTTTACTTCACTGGAGACCCTGATCAGCTCTATGAACCAACAGAGTGCCTTCCTGACTCAACAGTTAAGCCAGTTGAACAACTACTAATAAGTTTTCACCCGTACTATCTAAAGGACCACCCTATGAATGCTTATCTGAATCAGTATAAGAGCAATCAGTTCGATACCGCATCTCGGGAACAGATCCTGATCATGCTCTACGATGGTGCGATCCGCTTTACGCGTCAGGCCATTAACGCCCTGGAAACCGGAGATCAAAGCGGCAAGATCCTGGGCATTCAAAAAGCCATGGCCATCGTAGCCGAATTCCGCAATACCTTGGACCACAAGATTGGTGGTGAGATCGCAGCCAATCTCGATTCCTTATACGAATATATGATCCAGTGCCTGGCTCAAGCCAACCTCAAAAACGATCCGCAACCTCTGCAGGTGGTGGATGGACTTCTCAGTGATCTGCGAGCTACGTGGAAAGAAGCCATCGATATCGCTCGCAAGGAGTATCATCAAAAAGCCAGTGTAGCCAACGGCGATTACGCCCCTCTAAAAGCCCACTTGTAGGGAGGGGTCATTATGTCACTGGAACATCTGATTGAAAAATCCAGCGTAGGGTATCAGGGTATGCTCGACCATTTGGCGATTATATCCGGAATGCTGAAAGGTGCTCACCCTACAGGTATCGGCCAGGCTCTTGAACACTGGCATTCCCTGTTGCAGGAAACGCGACAACTCGATACCCGAATCGATCAGCATCGCTCAACGACCCCACAAAACAACCTATTGCCACGCTTCGAGCAGCGCACTGAACTGATGCGCCAGGTAGCTCTGCAGTGTCAGCAGGTCTACTCCCAAGCCAACTTGTTAAAGGCCATGGTCAGCGATGAATTGAATAAACTCCAGCACGGCCGCAAAGCCCTGGGAGGCTATAAGGGATCTTCGAACAATAAAGGCTCCCGACTCACCGCCAGCCTCTAATGCACTGTCCTTTTTAGAGAGAAGGCCGACAGATTAACGGGTAATACTATTTGCGATTAACAGGATTACACGCTATGATGGCGCTCATTCGCCTGGAGATATTGCATTAGGCGACACCTAGGGGTAATCACCGGCAGATTCCGACACCCCGTTTTGGCAAGACTCCATATTTGTTTTCCTGATGGCAAGAGGGCCACTGCCTGACAATGTCATCCATGCAACCATCGAAACTTCATCATGCTAGCCCTTGACCATCTAAAAAAACATCGTACCGTCATGATTTCACTGCCAATCTCCGGTGAACAACCGCTGACCCTGGAATGCGTGGCGCGCCGCCGTTCCGTCGACTTGGTTGACGCTGCCTTTTTGCCGGGACAGCTGCCCCTCAAAAGTCTGGACCTGAACGGCACCTGCCGACTGTTCTTTGAGGACGAAGGGCGCACCTTTCGGCTTCAGGCCAAGACAGAAGAGATCATTGACAGCGAAAAATTGCTCCTTAAAGCCATCCAAACGACCCTGAAATATGGCGAAAGAGAGTATTTTCGAGTCAACGCAGATTTTACAGTCAAATACCGCCTCCTCACTGATGACGCGGATGTACGCACCCGCCAGTTCAATGGTCAAATGAACCTCAGCGGTAACGGCATACTTATTCCTCTGAATGAACGGGTACGAGACGGCCAGAAGTTTTCCCTTACCCTGATTCTATGCCAGGACCCGCTTAAGGTGGTGCGTTGCACTGCTCAGGTGGTACGAACCTGCCCCCTTGCCGATGGGCTCAAAGGTGTCGGGCTGCATTTCACCGAAATCGAGCCCCCCGACCGTGACGCCCTGATTGCCTTCTGCATGTCCGCCCAGCGATTGGAATTGCGCAATAAGGTGCAAACCACAGATCTGACTTAACGTCATCGAACAGGGAGTACGCGCCATGCCCTCCTCCCCCACGCCCCCCACCGGAAAAATACTGGAAAGCTTTGCCGACTGTCGCATGGTCAAAGCAACCATCCCCCTGCTACGGGAAGAGTCACTGCATCTCGATGGCGTGATCAAAAACTTTACCGATTCTTCACTGACAATTCAGTTTCCCGCCCAGACCCTGCCTGTTGCCGACTTGGCCAAAGAAGGCCGTTGGCGTATTACCTTTGACAAGGGGCTATCATTCTTGACCATCTGGGCCAAACTGTCCGTTCTGCTCAATCCCAACCACGCACAACTCGACATCATTGGCTCAGAATCGAACCACTATGCCCGACGGGACCACCGCGTAGATACTGAGATCTACCTGCGCTTCTGGCAGGCTGGGGACGGCAGACAGGAGTTGCCACCCCACCGCGCTCGGGTGAATCTCAGTGGCTACGGCATCAGCTTTAGCGCCGAAGCGGCCCTAGCCGCCAACAGTCTGGTTGAACTGGAATTATTTTTACCGGGGGGGACCCTAGAGAAAGTGCGCTGCGTCGGTCGCGTTATTCGCGGCAGCAACCAGAAGGAGCACCATTCCGTAACAGCCCTGGAGCTGGTCAATCCCTGTCAGGACGACATCGAAAAGATTTTCAACTTCTGCATGACGGAACAGTTTCGGGATATGCAACAGAAGGCCCGCATGCTTGCGTCCAGCATGGGCCCAGAGAACAGCTGATCCAATCGGAAGCAAGATGCTTCACCACGAAGGATGGAGGACTAACACCTTATCCTGGTTAAAAATTCTTTGCGGTTTGGTGCAAACACCTCAAGCCGTCGCCGCCGCCTGCTTGAAAGGATAGATAAAGGACAGGTCGGGAAAATGGGCCACCGGCTTGCTGGCCACCTCGCAACGATTGCGGCCATTACGCTTGGCGGCATACAGGGCCTGGTCGGCTCCGGCAATCAGTGCTTGCGGAACCAGACCTTCCGGCTTTTCGGCACAATTGATGCCGATGCTGGTGGTAACGGGAAAACCGCAATCGAGGGTACTGACTTTGCGCCGAATGCGCTCGGCTACCATCTGCGCATGGGAACGGGGGGTTTCGGGAAGGATAATGGCAAATTCCTCGCCGCCATAGCGACAGACGGTATCGGAATTGCGGCTTTGCTCCTGTAGCACCAGAGCGACTTTTTCCAGCACTCGATCACCGGCCTGATGGCCGTAGGTATCATTGATTTTCTTGAAAAAATCAAGATCGATGAACAGCAAGGACAGGGGCTTTTTAGAACGCAGACTACGGG
>MAXT01000251.1:0-5921 GCA_001751225.1 Desulfuromonadales bacterium C00003107
GGGTGTTGATCTCACTCTGGTGGGCACTCCTGTAATTAACTGGGCGAGTGGTGGAGCAGTGGCCCACACCTTTACCAACACATCAGGCTTACTCTCATTTAACCTTCCCAATATTCCGGCTGGTGAGCAGATCATTATCGAGATCAGCGTGGTGCTTGATGACACAGCAGCGAATATACCCGGGACACAGTTTATCAATATTGCACAGTGGACTTTTTCAAGATGGATTGACCTTGATGAAAATGGCATTGTTGAAGATGGATCATGGGATGCTGATGGTGATGGAATCATAGAAGATGAATTCTTTGATCCGCTTCCGGGTGAAAATGGAATTTCGTTACCGATGACGATAGCGGAGCCGGATCTGGTGGTCAGTAAAACCAGTCCTGAGACAGCACTAAATTTGGGAATCCCCGCAACCTTTACGATTGATGTACAAAATAATGGTGGTAGTGATGCCTGGCATACCAGCATTCTTGATTTACTTCCTGATACGGCAACAGCGGGTACCTGCGATGCTGATCCAACGACAAGCATTAGTGCGCAAATCTTTGCAGCGGATGGTGTAACTTCAGTTTCAGGTTTGTTGGCACCGGGTTTTGATTATTCAGTTGCTTATAGCGGTGCACCAACGTGTGAACTTAGTCTTACCATGTTGACAGCTAAAGCTGTCATTGGACNNTGATTATTACTTATGATACTCAACTTGATGCTGATACCACCGCAGATGGGGTAACACTAACGAATATTGCTGGAGCAACGGAATGGTTCAGTGCTAATGGTAGTCATCCTCGTATTACTTATAGCAGAACACTCAGCGATGGTACGCCTGCAATTGTTGATCACGAAGATAGTTATACGATTACCACCGCACTTTCTGGTTATTATTTTCAAAAGACCGTTCAGAACCTGACGACGGGTGCAAACCCTGCTGTTAGTGCTGCACCGAGTGATACTTTACGTTACCGCTTACGAGTCTTTAATGTCGATGAGACCATCGATACTATTACTATTACTGATACGCTGGATCCAACTAAATTTGATATCAGTACATTTTCCATGATCGCGTTTCCTGCGGGTAGTACATACAGTTTTGATCTTGTCACAGGTGAATTACGAGTCTTTGGTTTTCCTGCTGCAACAGAACTGAATGTTTCACAGGGTAGTGAGCTTATTGTTGATTTTGACATTGATCTTGCAGCGGGGCTTTCTAATGGTGACGTAGTACCCAACCAGGCGACCCTCACCGCTGACGCTCCTTTCCCCACCATAGTTAGCGATGATCCCTACGTGAATGGCATTGCTGCGCCAGGTGATCCAACTGATCCAACCAATGTTGTAATTCAGGCTCCCGGTCCACTAGCAAAAGTAAAACCTGCTCAAACCACGGCCAGCATTGGCGAACAATTTACTTATACCATCACTGTACCCGCAGTTGCAGTTAACGTGCCTTTGTATGATGTGCGGATCACTGATGATCTAACAGCATCAAGTGCTGACTTGAGTTTTGTGAGTGCAACGGTGGTTTCAGGTGGAAGTTGGGTACTCAGTAATACGGGCACAGCAACCAATGTTGTGATTGAAGATACTGCTACTGGTATTGATATAGCCGCCAATACTCAGGCAGTGATCGAGATAACCGTTGAGCTGCAAAATACCCTTACCAATCAAGCTGGACTGACATTTAATAACATCGCCTCGTTTACTTATAACCGTGCTAATGGTGACAGTGGTACACAAACAGTAGGCAGTGCAGATACTAGTCTTGACATGACAGTGATTGAGCCTGCTATAACAACCATTACAAAAACGGCTGATAAAACAACCCCCACTGCGGGTGAGATCGTACGCTATAGCGTGACACTTGATACAAGTAGTGGCGCTAATTTTTCTGATGTCTTCGATGTAACCATTACGGATTCTCTAAGTGCGGGTTTGGTTTACGAAGGTAACCCAACTGTTACGGTTGGTGCAGGTGTTAGTGCTGATAACACGATAGGTGCACCTGATATTACCGGTGATGGTAGTGCTGCGACACCACAAATATTAGTTTGGAGTCTTGCTAATGCTGATATTGATATTGTCGAAGGTACCTCTCTCACGATCTCTTATGATGTCCGTGTACTTAATAGTGTTCTGGCTAACCAGACTCTTACCAACAGTGTGGTTGCACAGTGGACCAGTATTGATGGCGTGAATACGGGTGAGAGAAATGGTACTGATGGTTCTGGCGGGCTTAACGATTACATCACCGCTGCGGCTTCTGTTTCCGTAACAACGCCGGACATTATTTCTACAATTACAAAGATTCGTAGCAGTGATACCTATGGTGCAGGTGATGATGATGTGCGCATTGGTGACCTTGTTGAATATGAACTACGAATAGCGGTACCGGAAGGCACGCTGGGAAATCTTCAATTAGTCGATACTCTTCCGCAAGGTCTTAAGTATGAAGGTATTGTCAGTATTAATGGCAATGTTGGTCCCGCCCCTTATACGGCTGTTGCACCGTTTTCTCATGCTGATGTTTTAGCAACGGACGTGGTAGAAGCCGGTGATGCGATAACAGGTTCGACTACCGTAACGTGGTCATTAAGTGATATTACCAATCTACCCAATGATGGGCTGAGCGATGATTTTGTCATAATTTATCGTGCCCGTGTTTTGAATGGTGTATTTACTTTAACCGATACAAGTATCCCGCTGAACAATTCTGTAACAATGAGTTATGACACGGCAGCCGGTAATGTGACTAACTCGGATTTAGTCACACCCATTACTGCTTTGCAGCCACTACTGACAGTAACTAAATCTGCGGCAGCGGCGGGTGGTGATACGGTTATTGATGCCAATGAAGTCATTACTTATACAGTTGAAGTTAGTAATAGTGGTGATGCGCCTGCTTACGATACCGTGGTACAGGATATCCTACCCGTTGGATTACGACAGGGCGGGGTGACTACAACTAGTATTACGTTAGTCAATGCGGCAACCACTCTTGCGCTTATAGCTCCGAGTTATAATTCATCAACCGGGTTAATAATCTGGGACCTGGATAGTGCTACAGCTGATACGCATACCATTCCGGTTGGTGAGACTTTAAGAATTATTTATACGGTTCAGGCTGATGCCATTCTCGCTCAGGGTTTGACTCTGACAAATACAGCGAGCTCTACCGTTTATTATTCCTTCGATGATGAAGCCGTACCCGCACTGGGTTCAGTGACGGGGATACGTGAAACCTATAGTCCGACTAATACGGCATCAACTACTTTGTACACGGGGGCACTACCAACAAAAGCATTGCTTTCTCCGGCATCAGCAGAAGCGACCATTGGTGAAGAAGTAGTTTATCAAATCACCGTGCCGGGCACATTAAGCAGCAGTGCACTTCATGATGTTCAGGTTATCGATACACTGAATACTAATCTTGAATTTATTAGTGCAACAGTGACAGGTGGTGGAGTAGGCGTTACTGATAACAGTACGACAAGTCCGAGTGTAATGGATATTTCAATTACTGAAATACCGGCAGGGCAACAAGTGCTGATTGAGTTACGTGCACGCGTAGCAAATGTAGTAACGGCACAACAAGGTGTTGCCGTTAATAATACGGTTTCTTATACCTATGCCTACACTTCGGGTGGAGCAACACAACCTGCACTAACCAGTACCGATATAGTAACGGTCAATATTATTGAACCAAATTTAACGGTAGCTAAAGCGGTAACATTGGTAACAGCAGTTCCCATCACGGGTGGTGATACATTGGAGTATGTGTTGACCATTCCAAATACCGGTAATGCCACGGCTTATGATGTAAATATTGTTGATACGCTGGCAGCTCAACTGCAATTTGATACCAGCTTCACCCCAACAGCGGCCATAGATACAGTCGCAGTAGCTGGGTTTACTGCAACACCTTCTGGTTCACCCGCTGGCCCATTGGTATGGGGGCAAGGCAATGGTGATGGAAGTCTGGATATTCCATCTGGAAGTACACTGGTCTTAACGTATCGTGTTGTTATTGCTGCCACGGCTGAATCAAACATTACTTTAAGCAACAGCGTACAGGCAGATTGGACTACGTTGAATGGAACGAATGCGAATGAACGTACCGGTGCAGGGTGTCCAACGGTAATAGCGCCTAATGATTATTGTACGGTTCCGGTTGTTGCCAGTGTCACTACAGCAGATAGCAATAGCTTCAGTAAAACAGTATTTGAAGATAGTTATGCACCAGTAACCGATGCCACTGTGCGTATCGCTGATAGCGTAACTTATCAATTAACATTGAATTTTCAGGAAGGGACGACACGCAGTGTAGCAGTACAGGATGTGTTGCCAACCGGACTGGCCTTTGTTGATATCGTAAGTATCAATGGCGACAGTGTGGCCGATTATGATCCACCCGCAAGTGGTAGCGGTTCTAACTTTAGTTATGCCACGGTTACATCTGCATCGTTGCCTACGGCAGGGCAAACCGGAACATTAAACTTTACGCTTGGTAATGTTGTTAATGATCCACTTGGTGATAGTACTACAGACAGTATCACCATTTTCTACCGTGCCCGCGTTATTGAAAACACACTGGCTCAAGCAGCAAGCACAGCATTAAATAACACTGCAACATTGACTTATATTGATGGTGCCGGTGCAGCGGTTGTTGATCCTGCACGTTTACAAAGCACTGCCACGACAACGGTATTACAACCAGTAATGACGGTGCCTACTAAAGTAGATAGCGTATTTATCAGTCCGGCTAACGTCAACATTGCCACCGATGTTATGCACTTCACGTTGGAATCCTGTAACACCACGGGGCTTGCACCTGCATACAATGTTCAGCTAACAGATGTATTAGCAACACAGTTAGATGAGAGTTCTATTGTTGGGCCAACAGTAACGATCAATGGTGCCGCAGCAGTAGCGGGAACAAATTACACCTATACCGCACCGGCTGCTCGCGGTGGCAGTATGATCTTTGATTTGATCACACCAGTAAATCCGGGACAGTGTGTCACAATAAATTACGACATTGGTTTCTATACAGACTTTGGTCCAAATCAAACATGGAACAACAGTGTCACTGTGGATGAGTACTGGTCATTGCCATCGCAATCCGGTCAGCAGTATGCAGCATTAGGTCCAACCATTTTCACCATGAGCAATATTGCGACCATTGGATTACCCGCCAAGACAATGACTAGTCCGGCAAGTGGTGAGGCAACCATTGGTGAAGAAGTGGTGTATCAAATCACCGTGCCAGCAGTTGCAGTCAATGCTGCACTTTATGATGTGGTGATTAGCGATACCTTGCATGCCAGTCTTGAATTGATCAGTGCAACCGATATTAGTGGTAATGGCTTAAGCATTACAGACAATACTGTTGCTAATAATGTCAGTTTAACAATTGCACAAATTCCAGCGGGTCAGCAGGCTGTTATTGAATTGCGTACTCGTGTTGCTAACAATGCAACGGCTAATGCAGCAACCAGCTTTAGTAATACAACAAGTTATACATACGCGACGACATCGGGTGGAGCAACGTTATTAGGTGGTAGTGCGACTACAGCAACATCTTTAACTATTATTGAACCGCTTATTGCTATTAACAAAACCGTAGTGAATACCACTAATGTGGGTAATCCCCCCATCGCCGGTGATGTACTGCGTTATAGCCTGACCTTTACTGCATCCGGTGCAGGAGCGGGTGATAATTTTGCAGATGCCTTTGATATAAGCATTATTGATAACCTTAGTTTGGGACTGGCGTATCAAACAGCAAGTGCCACCGTTGATGGCGGAAATACTATATCCGATCCAGCGGTGGTTGGTGATGGCAGCAGTACATCACAAACCTTAACCTGGCAGTTGGCGGATGCAACGGCAGACATTGATGTGGTTGAAGGCACAACCGT
>MAXT01000251.1:5989-6348 GCA_001751225.1 Desulfuromonadales bacterium C00003107
GTGTTAGCAAATCAAACATTGACGAATAGTGCGCTTGCTCAGTGGACAAGTTTGGATGGAACTAATGTTAATGAGCGTAATGGAACAGCGACACCGGCAGTCAATGATTATGTTACTACTCCTGTTATCACTACGCTGACAACAGCCGATACCACTAGTCTGAGCAAAACTCATATATCAGATACCTATGGTGCAGCAGATACCGATGTGCGAGTGGGTGACATTGTTGAATATGAATTACGTATTGGAGTACAGGAAGGTTTAACAAATAATTTAATCTTAACGGATACTTTACCACAAGGGCTGGCATTTGAAGGCGTCTCACATATTAATGGTGATACCAGTACACCGTATAGTGC
>MAXT01000252.1 GCA_001751225.1 Desulfuromonadales bacterium C00003107
GATCAGTGATTCCCATTGACTCGAACGTCAGTGCAAGCGACTTCAATGCATCCGGATCGCCGGGTTCCGAGAGCACCACCGGAACATCGTATTTAAGCACAAGTTCCGCGATATCACGCCAGTTCTCGGTTGTGGCAGCGTAGATCAGCGGCTTCCGATCAGAAGCAACCTCGAGCGCGGCGCTCAGAACTCCCGCGTCGAGCGAGCAGAGCACAAGCGGAAGTTCGGTCGTCGCAATCACTGTGCTGACCGTTCTTGCAAACTGATCGGCGTCGCCTGATACGCATCTGATCGCAATGGCATCCAGCGTCAGAAAATCCCCGATATAGAATTTGGTGAAGTTCTGGATCTTGTTGACACGTGACACGAGCTCTTTCTCGTCCATCGTATCCCAAACATCATAAGCGAACGCAGTTTTATTGAAAAACGTCAATTTGTGGCGGTACAGCACATCGTCCCCACCGATCGTGATCGCACGATCGCCTGTACCGATTACAACCTCACGTATCTCGGGTGCGAGGAGATCGGTGAGAATTTTATAATTATCTTCATATTTTTCATCGAGTAGATGCGGGCATTCCTCGACTTTCTTTGATCGATCAAGCATATGCGAGGCGAACGCCATGCATGTCGGTTCCCCACAGTCCCCGCAATTGGTCTTTGGCAGGTGTTCGTAAGCCTGCAGAGGGCTGTTAATCTTCATAGCTTACATCACTATAGTGCTGCTGTTTCCACCGAGTCGTGACCGATCGATCTTGATTCCGGTCGGTGTCGTGATCACCAGATCCTCGCCAAGCCCTGCAATGTCCCCGCTCACATCACTCACAACCTCCTGCAGGTCGTGGAGCGCGCGTTCGAGCACCAGCCGATCACGCTTAATCAGCGATATATCGACGATAACGATGTTTCCGTCGTATAGCTCCTTCTTTAAATCGGGAATTCCGTCCAGATTACTCAGTTCTGCAACCCGGATGTAGGTCTCGGCTGGTTCGTCTTCTATGACCTCTTCGTACGGACCAAGATCCACCAGATCAGCGTATTCGTCGACCGTTTGCTTTGGCGTCGGACCAAATAACAATTCCTTGATTTTCGTGGGCATGAAATCACCTTGTAGCGATATATTGATTATGTGACCTGCTTGATATATTAACTTATGTGGCTGCGATTCGAACTACACCGTGATTTCCGCCCCGCATCACGTTTCAGGCTTCCCGCGTAAAAGAGCACCTGTTGACACATCATCACAAGCTTGAATTCCTATAAGTCCGCGGGTATATATCAATTTTTGATGTTGATTGCAGCGTTGCGATCCCGATTCATGCCGCTGCCACAGTCGGGGCATCGGAATGTCCTCTGTGAGATCGCAATAATAGAGCATGCTCAATAAGTATCCACTTCGAAAAGTATGGTAAAACCCATCTTCATTCTTTCTGAAAGGTATACCTAAAAACCTCAATCTGTGTTCATCAGTGTTAATCTGTGGCTAAAAACCATATCCGCCACAGATTAACACGGATTTCACTGATTTAAGGCAACATCTGCGTAAATTTATGAAATCTGTATCTACGATAATTATCATAAATCACCGATTTTTTAGATAGTGCCTTGGCTACCAATTAATTTGAAGCGGATACCTCATAACGCGTGGTGGGAACCACAAGATTACACAGTCTGCGAAGCCATCTCCACAAGATTTCTGTGTTAATCTCGTGCAATCTCGTGGTTTTATATGCGTACATCCACACAATATCGAGTAAGTCAGGTAAAATACGAGTCTTGAGTTGTTTTTGTCACGTTCATGCACTGTTCTTGGACGAGAAGGCGAGAGTGATCGCGCCTTCATCTTCGTAGTTGACCTAATCTTCTACCAGTTCCGGTTTTCCGCCCTGAACCGGTCCGGACGCAACGACTGAATGGTGCACACATCGCTAACATCAGCAAAATACCTGATCATAAAGATTTAAAATGAATTGCAACTGGAAATAAAGAATTATAAAGCATGGTAAAGCGTTAAAAATCCAAAAACCAAAAGTATGCTTATCTGTTAACTAATCCAAGTGTAATTTCGGGCAGAACAGCCCAAAACAATAGAACAACCCAACATAACCAGAGGTGACAAAAAAATGAAACAGATGAAAGCAATATTCGCGGTTTCGTTGTTGCTCGCATGCGCATTCATGCCATGCGTCGCAGCGGCGGAGGGCGAGAATGAAGACGAGACTGCGTATGATTGGTACGCAGATGAAATCGTGGAGACATCTCCACTGACACAGAACGAAGGCACCCATGTGATGAATGGCATGCGTGGCGTGCAGGGCATGGGACAAGGATATGCATCAGCGGGCGACGCAGAGAGCCGGCTCATGCATGTACTCGACGAGATGACCGGGCGGCTGGAGACGCTGCAGGAACGCCTCGAGACTGCTGAGGAGAACAGTATCCTGATACCGGAGAATGCATCCGAGAACATCGACAGATACATCATACGGCTCGAGGGTTACAGAGATGAGGTAGAGGCGGCTGAGACGCCTGCTGACTACAGATCTGTTGCACGATCGATCAGAAACGAATGGAGATTGATCCACAGGGAGCTTGCACGCTGCACAGAGCTTTTACTCACTGCGAGACTCGATGAGTATCTCGAGAAGACGTCCCTGATCTGCGAGGATCTGGATGAGAGAATCGAGGGGCTCAAAGAGGATGGTGTCAACACAACGGATCTGGAGCGGAAGATGGACGCGCTCTCAGGAAAGCTCGATTGTGCCCGGGAGAATTACGAACTCGCGCTGGAGGCTGCATCCGGTGATGACGTAGACTCCGCAGAGGTGCGCCAGCACATCCGTAATGCCACTCGCTGCGCAAGAGAGGCGAATCACATCATGGGGGATGTGGTCCGGGAAGTGAGAATGCTGTCGTGCTACTGGGATCGCGCCGTTGTGCTCAATGGAACCGGCACACTCGAAGCCAGCGGAGCAGGAACCGCTGTTGTCAAGGGCTCGCTTGATCTCTCACTCACTGCTGATTACGGCACGTTCATGGTGCGCGACCGCATGGGGGACCTGGAGATCACAGTCACAGGGAACGGTGTTAAGGATCAGGCTGGCAAATATATCATCTACCACGGGTTCGATGGTACCGTGGATCTCACAGGAAGCGATGTTACCGTGACAATGATCGGATCAGGGGTCGATCTGACAGTGACCGGGACTGGCAGGGCGATTCTCGTCGGCGAGGGCTCATACAGTGTAACTGCAGGTGATTGCGAGATCGCATCCGGCGACTGGCAGGAACCAGATGAGGACTACACATTTGTTATGCCGAAGCGAATCGGAGATGCGCAACCACGAAACGGAGGAATCGGGCACTACTTCATGTAGTACAGTCGTCGACGCAGGACGGCTGTACATGCTCAATAACGTGTGGTGGGAACCACAAGATTACACAGTCTGCGAAGCAGCGGCGCAGCCATCTCCACAAGATTTCTGTGTAATCTCGTGTAATCTCGTGGTTTTATATGTGGATACCCACACAATATTGAGTATGTATGGGCGGCTTTGGTGAACGAACCAACGTTCGCCTGAGCCTCCTTCTCTTTTCCCATCTGTTTCATATCGCCATGTCATTCTGTTAATGGTACTACTGGTGCTTTGAAGTCTCTGCGCAGGCGGCGTGGAGATATATGTCCAATGGTGCGTGTGCGATAGCATTGCGACACTTAAACCCCACTATTAATGACATCTGTTCATTTATTGGATCTGCGATCATTAGATATGTGATTTGTGTCATTTTGTGTCTTAAAAAATATATTTCGGGCAGGGGTATGCAGAGAG
>MAXT01000253.1 GCA_001751225.1 Desulfuromonadales bacterium C00003107
ACCGGACTGAAAACCAGCCAGGTTAAGGCACTGGAGCGTATCTACCGGCGTCGCATACCGGCGTCGCAGATCGTGACCAGCGAATTGGCCCGTTATTTGACCGAGATCTCCAGCGAGATTCGACGGCAGGTTGGGCTGATTATCGATCGATCAGGGTCGGTCAAGTATGTCATTGTCGGCGATGATCGGGAAATTGTAATCCCCGATCTGTCCGACTTTGCCCTCGGCCGTAGCGGTTTGCGTGGTTTGCGCTGTGTGCATACCCATTTGCAGCAGGAGCCCTTGAGCGCCGACGACCTGGCCGATTTGGCCCTGCTGCGTCTTGACCTGATGGTGGCTATCGAAGTCGGTGAGCTGGGGCTACCTGGAGTGGTGAATTATGGCCACATCCTGCCAGCCAATCGGGCGGGTAAAAGCGTCGAAGTTCTGCAGGCACCCTCCCTCTATGAGTTGGATCTTGACCTGAGCAGCTTTCTGCGGGCTCTGGAAGCTGAACTCGAGCTGAAGATGGCCGAGACCGTGGATCTGTCCGATACGCGGGAAAAGGCGATTCTTATATCGGTTAGTCAGGATTCCCGCCAGGAAACGGACGATTCCCTTGATGAATTGACGGAACTGGCCCGTACCGCCGACGTGGTAGTCCTGGATCGATTTGTGCAGCGACCGAGGCGGCTCAATCCCAAATATCTCATGGGGGAGGGCAAGGCCCGTGAGGTAGTTATTCAGGCTCTGCAACAGGGCGCGACCCTACTGATTTTTGATCAGGACCTGGCACCGAGCCAGGTGCGCTCCATCGCCGCGCTGACCGATCTCAAGGTCATCGATCGCAGCCAGTTGATTCTCGACATCTTTGCCCGACGCGCCCATACCCGCGATGGCAAGGTGCAGGTCGAGCTGGCTCAGTTGAAGTATATTCTGCCCCGTCTGAGCGGGAGGGGGATCGCTCTTTCCCGTCTCATGGGCGGCATCGGTGGGCGCGGGCCGGGGGAGACCAAGCTCGAAATCGACCGGCGGAGAACTCGCGACCGCATTAATCGCTTGTCGCGGGAACTCAAAGGTCTGTCGCGAGGGCGCCTGCAACGCCGCAGCCGACGGGCCAAAGCTGGCGTGCCTATTGTCTCCATCGTCGGCTATACCAATGCTGGCAAGTCGACCCTGCTAAATGCCCTGACCCAGAGTCAGGTGTTAACGGAAGACCTGCTCTTTGCCACCCTTGATACGGCTACCCGACGTCTGCGGTTTCCTCAGGAGCGGGAAGTGATTATCACCGACACGGTCGGTTTTATTCGTAAGCTGCCACCGAGCCTGCTCGGCGCCTTTAAGGCAACCCTGGAGGAGATGGAGGACGCCGATCTGCTGTTGCATGTGGTCGATGCGGCTAATCCACGATTTGAGGAGCAGGTCGCCGCTGTGGAGCGAATTTTGCTAGACTTGAAGCTGGACCGAATTCCTCGGCTGCTGGTTTTTAACAAGATCGACCTGTTGCCGACGGACGAAGCAGCGGCCTTGTGCCGCCGTTTTGAGGCCTTGCCCATTTCAGCCATGGATCGGGCTAGCTTTGAGCCGTTGCTGGAAGAGCTGGAAAAGCGTTGCTGGCCCGATTCCGCAGGGGACCATGGGAGCTAGAGTACCCTTGGTCCCGACCGGTTAGGTCGGTTGCTAATGCATTACCCATAGGAGGTTATTTTGGCCCGGATCTACCTGGTGGCCCTATTATTGTGTTTGCTGGCTGGCTGTGCGGTGGGAGAATTCCGCTGGTCCGGCGCGGATGCCGAGGCACCGCAGACGGATCAGGCGGAAGAGACTGTCGTCTTGACAGAGAGGCAAACCGATTCGCCCGTTGTCCCCGACTTGAAGGGCACCATCGATGGCCAGGTAGCCAGCGCCGAAGAAGGTGTCATTGCCTCCATGGATGCCGAGACCCTGGAGGATCTGGTTCTTTTGACCGGACCCGATCAGTCTGCTCCCGAAGATGAAGGCGAGACGGTAGTCGAAGAAGCGGTGTCCTTTGATCTGCCGATGGTGGATAATGCAAAGGTTCGTTATTTCGTCGATTATTATACCGGTTCCGGCCGCCATGGCTTTCGTCGCTGGCTGGAACGCTCGGGCCGCTACTTGCCCATGATGCGAGAGATCTTTGCCGAACAGGGTCTGCCCCTTGACCTGACCTATCTGGCGATGATCGAATCCGGTTTTAATCCCCGTGCCTGTAGCAGAGCCAATGCCGTCGGCCCCTGGCAGTTCATGGCCAGTACCGGGAAGAATTATGGCCTCAGCAACGACTGGTGGCGTGATGAACGACGGGATCCTCTTAAGTCGACCCGGGCTGCGGCCCGTCATCTAAAGGACCTGCACGAGCGTTTTGATGGGGATTGGTATCTGGCCATCGCAGCTTACAATGCCGGTGCCGGCAAAGTGAGCCGGGCGATTAGTAAATCCCGCAGCCGTGATTTCTGGCAGTTATGCCGAGGCAGTTATCTGCGCAAAGAAACCAAGAATTATTTGCCGAAACTGCTGGCCGTATTATTGATTGCAAAGGAACCGGAAACCTACGGTTTTAACAATCTGCAATACCAACCGGCCTTGACTTTTGACATTACTGAACTGCCCAGTTCCACCGATCTCGACATTGTGGCCCGTCTGTGTGGTGTCTCCTATGAGGAGATCGTGGCTCTCAATCCGGAATTGAAGCGGTGGTGTACTCCGCCCGGTCTGTCGAATTACCCGGTTCGCCTACCTGCCGAACAGATAACCTCTTTCACTGAAAAATATGCGCAGATCCCGGCCGAGAGTCGGGCCAATTATCGCCGCCATCGAGTCAAGTCAGGGGACACCCTGATCGGCATGGCCAAGCGTTACGGTATCCGCAGCAAGGATATCGTAGTTTTGAATAATATTCGCAACCCTCGTGCATTGCGAGTCGGTCGTGATCTCATCTTGCCGCTTCGACCGGGTGCTGCGTTGCCTGCGGATGTGTTTGAAGATGGCTATGACCGGACCCGACAAACGCGTTATAAGATCCGCAAGGGGGACAGTTTGTGGAGTATTGCCCGCCGGTTTGACGTTTCGACTAGACAATTGTGCGCTTGGAACGGCATAGGCAAGAAAACCATTATCAAGCCTGGCAAGATTTTGCGTGTAGCCGGAAGTGCTAAAATTTCCAGTCGCGGCCGACATAAACTGGTCTATCAAGTGCGGCCCGGCGATACCCTTTGGGACATCAGTCGGCGCTATGATCTCAAAACCCGCGATATCATGCGTTGGAACAAACTCGGCAGCAAACATGTCTTGCAGCCCGGCGATCGCTTGACACTGATGCTTAAGCCGGGTCGTCAGGGATAGCTTTTGACATTTGCTTAGCGGATTGCTAAACTTCCCGCGCCCCGCAGGCAAGGGGGCCTTTCCTGGTTTCGGTAGTGGTTCTACGAAATCATCTTCCGTATAGATTCCTGTCTTGCTACGCGTAAACCCAGGCCTTGAATCGGCTTGTTTGGTTGAGAAAGGTTTTTTCTTCGATGATTAATCTCGTCATTTCACTGCTGGTATACACCTTGTTGCTATTGGCGTTAAGTTTTGGCGCCGGACTTTCACTGATATATTCGGCACTTCTGCCTCTTGTCGGTTTCGCTGGCAGCTTCTATCTGCTCAGTCGTCGTACTTCCAAACAGCTGACCGCTGTGATGGAGGGGGTGCAGCGCGATATGCAGGCCGGTCGGACCGAAAAAGCGGTAAAGACCTTACAGTCGGTCTATCCCTTGGGTAAATGGCAGTTTTTTGTTACCTCCCAGATCGAGGCTCAGATTGGCTGTATTCTTTATCTCAAACGGGATTTTGCCCAGGCTTTTGATCATTTGCAAAAGGGTTTTAGCCGCCATTGGGTGGCCATGTCCATGTTGGCCATCTGTTACATGAAACGCAACAATCAGGTAAAGATGAAGGCGGCCTTTGAAAAGGCTGTGGCTGCGACTAAGAATGAATCCCTGCCCTGGTGCCTGTATGCTTTCTGTCTGGAAAAGATTGGCGAGCGGAACAAGGCCATTGAAATCCTTGAAAAAGGGGTCAAAAAAGGCGCGGCAGACGATATCTTACTAGTTAATCTGGGGGCACTTCAGGAAGGGAAGAAGATGAAGATGAAGGGTTACGGTGACCTTTGGCATCAGTTTCACCTGGAGAAGCAGGGTGCCGTGATTAAGCAACAGACCCGGGCCGTGCAGGGCCGCCGGAAAACCGTGAGACGCTGATTTTGGCCAAGCGCAGCAAGAAGCTTAAAACAAAAGATTTCCAGAACAGCCCTTTTAAGGGCTTGAAAGGTGTAGCAGTGGCCGCAGACAAGGTTTCTGCCGACAAGAAACCGGCGCCGCTGCCGACCAGAGAGCCGCTGCTCGAGGATGATGCCACGGCCTTTGAGCGGGAGATGGCACTGTTGGGGGTTAATCCTCATACGCAGGATGATCGACAGCCGGAGGTCGAGCCAAGTGTCACGGATCGTGCCGAAGAGAAGAAGGAAACGACCGTAGAGTTAACGGATGACGAACTGTTCTTAGGCTCTTTGGGGCAGATGGATAGTGTCTTTTGCGATGAAATTCCGCAGGGTGAAGAGGCTGCCGCGGCCCCACGACGCATGCGGCAATTGCGTCAGGGAAAATTAGCTCCTGAGGCAAAGCTCGATCTGCACGGTCTGACTCGTCTGGAAGCGAGGGATAAGGTTCGGTTTTTTCTTGAAGACTCAACCTTTCACGGCCTCAAGACGGTCTTGATTATCACCGGTCGCGGTAAAGGTTCTTCCGACGGGCCGGTTCTACGGGAGTTTATGGAACGTTATCTGTCCTGCGAGGCGCGGTCCTGGGTCGTGGAGTGGGGGCGGGCACCTGCCCGCTACGGCGGTGAAGGGGCTTTGGTGGTGTTCCTTAAAGGGCGCCGGCAGGATTAGCAGTTAGCCGCACCAATCTAAATATTATAAGCAAAGGCCGGAGCATTTATTGCTCCGGCCTTTGCTGTTGGGCTATTCGGCGTCGGTT
>MAXT01000254.1:0-763 GCA_001751225.1 Desulfuromonadales bacterium C00003107
CCTCTTTGCTATATTCATGTTGTTACCTCCTCTGTTACTATTCTACATTAATAACTTATTCATGCGCCTTTATAAACTTTTCGCTTCCTTTTATCTTAGTTCAGTCTTAAACCTTAAGTTAGGAGAGTACATAACAGGTTTGTGATGAAGAAAGTAGGCATTGCCGATACTACATTTGCAAGGTATGATATGGGTGCAGCGGCAATAGACGAGCTGAAGAAGACGGTATCGGTGAAGATAAAGCGGTACACCGTCCCGGGTATAAAGGATTTGCCAGTGGCAGCGAAGAAGTTAATAGAAGGCGAAGGATGCGATATTGTGATGGCGTTAGGCATGCCCGGACCTAAGGATATAGACAAGCAATGTGCACACGAAGCCTCGCTTGGTATTATAGCGGCACAACTTCTCACTTCCCGGCATATAATAGAGGTGTTTGTACATGAAGACGAGGTTGAGAAAGAGAATGAGCTGGCATGGCTTGCAGACCGCCGCGCAAGGGAACATGCGCAGAACGTGATAAAACTGCTTTTCATGCCCGAAAAGTTGGAGCGAGAAGCGGGGACGGGGAAGAGAGAAGGGTTTGAGGATGCGGGACCTTTAGGATTATAACCCTACCGCTAAGAAAAAAATGGTGTCAAAATCAATTTAATTTTGATACCGCTTTTTTAGATGAAATAAGAACCACCCGACTTATCTCTGAGTCATCGGCAATCCGGTATTCCTGCCCTTGTGCAACTAAGCAATCTACAATCTCACCGGCAAA
>MAXT01000254.1:786-1221 GCA_001751225.1 Desulfuromonadales bacterium C00003107
ACAAAATTGGGATTCGCTATCTTTAACAATTCTGCATAGCCTTCGGGATTCAACATGTTCACCCCTTCCACGCAGGTGATTCTTATCACTGTTCTAACCTTCTTCCTTCTCAGCTCTTCCAACGATTCGTTTATACGAGACCAGTGGCCAGCGGGAGAAACTTTATTATAAACGAGTTCATCGGGTGCATTCAAGGATAAGTACAATTGAGTTGGGCTTATTTCTCGCACCACTTCTGGATTCGTGCCGTTTGTCACCACAAACGTGGTCATGTCGCGGGCATGGAATTCCTCTATGAGTTCCTTTAGATAAGGGTACAATGTAGGCTCGCCAATGAGCGAAATAGCGACGTGTTTTGGATGTGTAGCCTCAGTAAAAACATCCATGTTCGTCCTGGGTGAGCCCTTGAAACCAGAAATGAGCCGCTTTTGCTCT
>MAXT01000254.1:1333-1680 GCA_001751225.1 Desulfuromonadales bacterium C00003107
CATAACCACAGACAAGTTTTCACCGCACTGTGCTTGTGCGTTCCCACGAAGTGATAACCCTGTCGCTCCAATGTTCTTCCCGTCACTTCATCGTAATTCAATATAGCCCTCTGTCCCATTTACAAGCACCTCCACTCCATCCCGTATCCGTTCAATCGGATCAATCTCAAGCGAATCAACCACAGGTATCTCCGCTATAATCGCACCTACTGCCACNNGCAGCTCTGGTTGCAGAATATAGAAGGCGTCATCTGGATGCACCTATGCGCACTGATGCCGTAAAATTTACCCTTATAGCAGTTTCCTTCGCCTCTCATTGACTTCCATAACCACAGACAAGTTTTCAC
>MAXT01000254.1:1819-2019 GCA_001751225.1 Desulfuromonadales bacterium C00003107
GCTATAATCGCACCTACTGCCACTATCGTATCTACACGACGAGTAATCATCGCAGCAGGACTTTTTCCATGCTTTTTAAGCTGGTATATCACATAAGAGCCAACGGTTGAACCTTTTCCACTCGGAAATATCAAAATCCGGTTTGTTATCTCTTCTCCATAGACATCAAGCGATTTATCTATAATAATGCCCGTGGTAGG
>MAXT01000254.1:2121-2754 GCA_001751225.1 Desulfuromonadales bacterium C00003107
TCACTTTATTCATAAACCAGAGAGCTTTATAAGGATAAAGGGAGAAGGGGTATTGGAGATTAGGGGTAATAGAAATGGAAGAAAGAGAGAGCGATGAGGGTGGAAGGGAACAGCAAGCAGAAATGCAGACTTTAGCATTAACTTTACGGCAATACCAAGCGCAGGCGCAGGCAACGTCTCAGGAGTTGCTCTTTGTCCAGCAGGCGATAGCCGAGCACGAGAAGGCGATAGAGACGATAAAACAGTTGAAGAAATTGAAACAGGGTGACGAACTGATAGTGCCAATAGGCGCGAATTCATCAATTTATGTCACGCTTAGCGCTACCGATAGTGTAATAGTTATGATAGGCGGAGGGGTAAGCGCGGAAAAAGATCCTGATTCATCTGCGCAGTACCTCAAGGAAAAGAAAGAAGAGTTAGAGCTGTCACACCGCGAAATGACTGGAATAATGCAGCAGATAGAGCAAGAGGCTCAGAAGGTACAGGCGAGGTTACAGGGGCTCGCATCAGGACCGTCAGGACAAAGTCCGATGTGAACAGAGAGACAACAAATTACAGAAAATATCCGGGCAACTTGTATAGATATATTATAGATATGTAACACAGAAAAGTGAAAAAATCGTTTAGAAGGAC
>MAXT01000254.1:2801-3023 GCA_001751225.1 Desulfuromonadales bacterium C00003107
CAGTAGGGTAGATGAGATATTGACCGTCATTCTGGTCATTGCGATTATCATTGCGATCTCCATGACCCTTTATGTCATATTAACGCCGAAACAGGGCGAGAAGTTCACGGAATTTTATATTCTCGGTCCTAAAGGAAACGCCACAGATTATCCTACGGATTTAAAACTCGGAGAGGGCGGGAATGTGATAATAGGCATTGTAAATCACGAATATGCCAATAC
>MAXT01000254.1:3113-3272 GCA_001751225.1 Desulfuromonadales bacterium C00003107
GGAGACCCCTTTCATGTTTAGAGCGAAGAAGAAAGGAGAGGATCAAAAGATGGAATTCTTATTGTATAAAGCGGGGGAGCAACCGGTTTATCGCTCACTTCATCTGTGGGTGGATGTTGAGTGAGAATCGAACTGAATATAAAAGCTCGGTTCATTTCA
>MAXT01000254.1:3380-3512 GCA_001751225.1 Desulfuromonadales bacterium C00003107
CCTTACCGGTGTGAGCATCGAGAAGATAAAGGAGCGACTGCCACTGATGTGCGCGGATGTAGAAAGAACAGAAGCCGAGTATATGGATGTGGAGTTTTTCCCGAACAGACCTGACCTTTTCAGTGTAGAGGG
>MAXT01000254.1:3649-3966 GCA_001751225.1 Desulfuromonadales bacterium C00003107
GGGAGAAAGTTTCAGTGGGTGTGCATGACTTAGCGGGCGTGAAACCACCGTTCCGGTATCTTGCAGTTGATCCCAGCTTCTCTTTTGTTCCACTTGACTTTGAAGAAGAGATGAGCATGGCGGAGATTTTAGAGCGGCATCCAAAGGGTATTGGTTTCCGCTATATTCTTGACGGCAAGGCTAAATATCCGTTGATTCTGGATTGCGAAGGGAAAACGCTTTCGTTCCCGCCCATTATCAACGCAGAGCGGACAAGAGTGACCGAATCCACGACGGACATATTTATAGAGGTTACCGGCTTAAATGAAAACGTTTCG
>MAXT01000254.1:4019-4440 GCA_001751225.1 Desulfuromonadales bacterium C00003107
GGCGATAAAAGCGGTGAGCAGAAAGAAACACCCCGTTTTGAGATCAAGACGAAGGAAATATCAGTGAAAGAGGTCACTTCGCTTACCGGTATTGACTTGAGCGTGGATGAGTGTAAGAAGTGCTGTGAGCGAATGGGACTTGGCGCGAAAGCGAAAACAGAAGGGATGTTAGAGGTCCAAATCCCTGCTTATCGGTATGATATACTCCACACATGGGATATAATTGAAGACATCGCTATTGGGTACGGCTATGACCGGATAAAGCCTGTGATTCCTGGTACGATGCTCATAGGCGAAGCGCATCCGATAGAAGAGAGAAATAGAACGGTAAGAGAAATAATGACAGGCTTAGGGTATTTTGAGGTGTTGACATTCACATTGACCTCAGAGCGGAAGCAGTTTGAGCTGATGCAGAGGGAGA
>MAXT01000254.1:4526-4777 GCA_001751225.1 Desulfuromonadales bacterium C00003107
AATTTGCTGGAAATCCTTTCGTTTAACAAGCATCGGGACTTGCCACAGCGTATTTTTGAGGTGGGGCCGGTAGTGCTGAACTTAAAAGAGGAATACAGGCTTGCGGGTATTTCAACACATGCGACTGCGAATTTCGCGGAGGTGAAGTCGGTGGTGGATACGGTGCTGAACGAGCTGGGGTGGGAAGAGGCAGAAGTGGTGGTGTCTGAGGATATGGCGTTCTTAGAGGGTAGAAGAGCGGATATATTATT
>MAXT01000255.1 GCA_001751225.1 Desulfuromonadales bacterium C00003107
TCTCACTTGAGGGAGGTTATTATATTCGGGAGTGAACCTGCCTTTTGAGCGGAGATCGGGATGATCCTTCTGAATCGCAGCACTTTTCTTGAACGCCTTGGATTCTCTTTTCTTTTGCACGCACTGACAGATGGAATCGCTGATTGCATCGATTAAACCTGTGCCAAGGGCGAGTGCAATCGGTACCTCAGATGCTCCTGATTCATTCAATGGGTTATGATGGTTTCTCCGACTCAAATCGTTCTCTCTGCGAAAGTTTTTAATCACCGTGTTGGAGATGATAACGCCGAATTCGTTTTTAATCGCATTTTGAACATCTGTGGAAGTCATAGACCGATTATCCGCGAGCAAACGCATCACAAAATTCTTCATTGTAATCGTGAATTTTAGGTTATTGCCTTTGCTTCTTTGGTCATATAAGCCTTCTATTCCCCCTTCCATCAGCGCATTCCTGTAAAGATAATATTGCGTCCGTCCAAAAGGGACGTTTTCCTCTTTGAAATATTGGTTGATTGATAGAGGGGAGTCCTCCAGTTCTTCTATGACTCGCAGTATCATAGATACTCTATCATGTTGATTTAGGGGAGTCATGATTCTCTAAAAGCTATCATGGTATTTAAAGGTTATTCGATCTAATATGTCGCCGGGCCGAAAGTCATGTAAAAGAAGTTTTGGCACAAACTTAACGGTCTGCCCAACATTAATACACATGAATTATTATAATACAACAATCGTCCCTATTCCCAATCGTCTTATCGAGATTCACAGCGACATTCTCGAATACCTTTGATGCAAGCCTTGAGAATATCCCCTTGCAGAGCATGCACAATACAAGGTTTCTCTGTGCCTGTGTACCCCAGGGACAAGCATTACCTTTTACTATACATTCTTTATCGTTTACGCTTTCTATCTCGAAGTTACCACCCAGTTCGTTCATTATTTTGCATAAGACTGCACCCATGGTGTTCATGTCAACCACCTCCGCCTCAGCTAAGTATTTCTTCCCCAGAGCATCTTCGATGTTGTCACACATCTGCTGAATGAACATGTTCGCCTTCTCAGGAGGTGCACCCCGCAGTAGTAATGGTATAGCATCCGTGAGAATGGTTCTTAGCTCAGATTGGGCTTCTAATAGCTCTTTCCGCTTTTCCAGTTCGTCATGAGCACTTTGCAGCGCCCCCTCCACTCTTTTTCGCCTGTTTATCTCCTTCTGCCGCTCGATCGCATAGCGGATGGCCCTTGCCAGTATGTCATAGTGCTTTTTGAGTAGGTAGTCCTGAGCACCTTTCTGCATCGCTTGTATTCCTACTTCCTCGTCGGAAAGTCCGGTAAGCACCACAATAGGGGTATCAGGGCTCGCAGCGTAAACACTCTCGACGGTTTCGAGTCCACGACTATCGGGAAGTCCGAGGTCGAGCAGCACCACATCGAACACATCGTTATGTAGATGTTCAATAGCGTGAGAAAGGCGCCCAACAACTTCTGTATCAAAGGAAAAGCGAGCTGTAGCTGATTTGGACAATGCCCTTTTCACCAAGACGACATCTGCGGGTTCGTCCTCGACCAGAAGGATTTTTATCGCTTTTTCAACACTCATTTTTATCCTTCTTTCTTTGAATTATAAAAGTCCTCCTTCGTTATTATTATTCGTAATTATTTACTTCTATGGTCTTTCAAGATTGGTATAGCTAACAACAAATAGGGATTAATAGAGGATAAAATAGCCAATGCCGCGCTTAAACTAATTACTATTATCCTTTTCTTGTTTTTGGAATAAAACGTCGCGATAATCTACACACCCTTATTGTAAGGGAACTAATACCCCAAAGAACTATTTAAGTATATCCATTTTACAAACTTACGATGGAAAAAGACCGGCATGTCCTTGAAACCATAGGGAGGACAAGGGTAGTGGTAGAAAACGGTAAGGTAGTCGAAGTGGGCAAACCGCTGCTCAAATACTGTCCATTGTGGGAAAAGATGCGAGGGCTAAAGGAACTGAACGAGCGAGTGGTAAAAGCGAACGTAGAATTCAGGATACAAGATTTTGGGCTGTGTACTGCGGATAGAGAAGTAGAATTAGAGGTTTTTGTTGGTTTCGGTGCGTCGGAGACTTTTATGACTGCACTTCGCAGGGGGCTGCTCGATGCCACCGTGACGGTTTGTGAAGGTGCAGGCACGGTAATTACGTCTAATCCCGCACTGGTGCAGGGAATAGGGGCAAGGCTGAGTGGTGTAATTGAGACTACACCTGTTGAAGGGCTAATAAAGAGAATAAAGGCAAATGGTGGTGAGATACTTGAGCCGCCGGAGATAGACCAGGCTGCAGGTTTGCAGATGGCACTTAATCTTGGCTCTGAAAGAGTGGGTGTTACCGTGTCCACACTGGAAGCCGCTAAGCAGTGTAGAGCTATCAGCGAGCAAGCAGTGATATTCGGGGTGCATCTCACGGGCATCTCCAGAGAAGATGCAGAAGAGTTCTGCGAAATCGCTGACTTGATTACTGCGTGTGCATCACAGCACATAAGAGAACTCGCAAAGGAGAAAGCTATTTTACAGGCAGGCACGGCAATCCCGATCTTTGCACTCACGCGTGCGGGCAAGGAATTGCTTTTGGAACGTGCAAAAGAGGTCGAAGCTGCTTTGGTGTTGAATACTATGCGATTGCCGGTGCTGCCGGAAGGGAAGCAGCCGGAGCCTGTGGTATAATTAACAATGAAGCAATAACCTTAAGCGTTTCTGAAGCTGAAGAAGTTGATTCTGTACATCCAAACCCCTACAACATCCATAACCACACCATAATCGGTACCAACAAGATCCCCATGCAATTACTCCGTCGTACGCCGAAATAAATAGGAATAAGCCCTATACATGTAGCTACTGCCAGAACCAACAGCCCTAAAATTCCGTTTAAAAGAAACACCATCACAGCAAGGAATATAACAATACAACAGAGCATCTTTCGATACGGTATCTTCACGAACATCAATGAAAACTGCTTACCCATGTATTTCGTGACAAAGAACGAAACCGAAGCTGCGGTTAACACCGCAATTAGCAAATAAATCAGAGCTAAAGGCGGAACGAGCTCAGTCCATGCTTGAACCGGTAAGATGCGATTTATTGCTATCGTAGCGCCACTT
>MAXT01000256.1:0-560 GCA_001751225.1 Desulfuromonadales bacterium C00003107
TTTGCCACCAACGAACGAAAGAGACTTTTCAACCTGTCCGTCCCTTACAGTCATGCAGATTATGAAGCGGATAGTTTTATGCGCCTGCTGCAACCGATAGGGGTGGGGGGGCAAGAGCTTCTCTGTCCTTTTCTCAAGGTTCCCGAGCCGCCCTTTAAAAGGGCAGAGGAGCTGGTAGAGTCACTTAACGGACAGCCTTTTATCACGATCTTTCCTGGCGCCAGTATCCCCGAACGTCGTTGGGGAGTGGAGAAGTTCCATGATTTGACCAGGTGGTTGAACAGCCAGGGATTGCCTGTGGTGGTTGTTGGGGGCGGGCAGGACCGGCAGGCGGGGGAAGAGATCCTGGCGGGTGGTGTTGGGCTTAATCTAGCTGGCAGTACGTCTCTTGTCGAAACAGCAGCAGTTTTGCAACGGTCCCAGTTGCTGGTCAGCGGTGATTCCGGGGTCCTGCATTTGGGTGTAGGACTGGATGTTCCGACCGTGTCACTGTTTGGACCGGGAATCGCTGCCAAGTGGGCGCCCCGAGGTAAGAAACATCTCGTTTTGAACCGGAACCT
>MAXT01000256.1:763-2847 GCA_001751225.1 Desulfuromonadales bacterium C00003107
CAGTCGGTCATATCGCCTGCTTCGCGCTGTCCGCAGTGTGAGGCAGTCATTCGCTGGTACCAGAATATTCCGGTGGTCAGTTATTTGTTGTTGCGGGGCCGCTGTGGCAGTTGCGGTGTGGCTATTTCAAAACGCTACCCGCTGGTCGAGGCGTTGGCCGGGATGTTGTTTGTCTGGATCTACCTACGCTTTGGCTGGCAGTTGGCCACTCCTGTTTACTGGCTGTTTGCTGCCGCCCTGGTGGCTATCACCTTTATCGATCTGGACCACCAGATCATCCCGGATGTCATCAGCCTGCCCGGTATCGTGATCGGTTTTCTGATGGTACTTTTTGTTCCCTGGATTTCCTGGTACGATTCCTTGTTTGGTATTCTGCTAGGCGGGGGCAGTCTGTGGCTGGTGGCCGAGGTCTATCATCGACTGACCGGCCAGGAAGGCATGGGCGGCGGGGATATCAAGCTGTTGGCAATGATGGGAGCCTTTCTTGGCTGGAAGGCCGTATTGCCGGTGATTTTTTTCGGTTCGCTGGCAGGCTCTCTGGTTGGGGTGCCATTGATGTGGCTTAAGCGGGCGGATGGCAAACTTGCCATTCCTTTCGGCCCCTTTTTGGCCTTGGGTGGCTTGGTGTATCTATTGTGGGGCCAGCAATTGCTTGCTTGGTACCTTGGTCTGTGTCAAAGGTAAAACTTCATGGGTTGAGAAGTTTTGGGCTCAAGGAACAGGTTTTGTTTGCTGAGATAACTGGGAGTCGGCGGCGCTGTTTCTGGTCAGAGACCAGGATTCCGCTGTTTGTTCAGGTGCTTGAAATCTTTTAATTCTATTGACAGCATTTTTCATTGCCCTATAATTGCCCTTATTATAATGTTTTCGGTACTGTTCGCGTTGGTATGTGACTTGTTTTGAATTGTAGGCGGCGTTGTCCTAGCCTATTTTAAAAGAGAATCGTGCTTGACTCAGCATCACCTACGACACTAGCTTTTAATCGGTGCTCAGTGTCTGGCACGTACTTTGCTCTAAGGATTAAACAATTCAGTTTGCTCGGCGAGGGTGCTGATCACAATTCTTGCTTACCATCCATCTTAGAATGGGGTCTTTTTGATGCTACAGGGGCTATTTGGAACAAAAAAAGATATCGTTGGCATCGATGTCGGGTCCAGTTCCGTTAAGCTGGTGCAGCTTAAGGCGGTTAAGGGCGGTTATCAGTTGTTGAATCTCGGTATCGCCCAGTTGCCACCTGAGGCCATTGTCGATAACACGGTGATGGATTCTGTCGCTGTAGTCGACATTATTCGGAATCTGGTGGAAAACCAGAAGATCAAGACAAAAAATGTCGCTGCTTCAGTATCCGGCCATTCGGTCATTATCCGCAAGATACCCATGCCGGTTATGACCGAAGAAGAAGTTGAAGCCTCCATCGAGTGGGAAGCAGAGCAGTTCATCCCTTTTGAAATCTCCGAGGTAAATCTCGATTTTCAAATTACCGGTCCAGACCCCAAAGATCCTGCCCAAATGAGTGTTATTCTGGTGGCGGCGAAAAAGGATTTTGTCAATGAAGGGCTCGCCGTATTTCATGAGTGTGGTCTGAACCCGGTTGTGTTGGATATCGACTCCTTTGCCATCGAAAACGCCTTTCAGGCTAATTACGATGTAGACGAAGGGGAGATCATCGCCTTGATCAATGTTGGCGCCAGTACCATGAATGTTAATGTTCTCAAGGAGGGTGCTTCAGTCTTTACCCGAGATATTCAGACTGGCGGCAATATGTTCAATGAGGAAATCCAGAAGCGTCTAGGCATCAACAGCGAAGAAGCCGAACAGGCCAAGCTCGGTGGAGAAGTCGGCGAGATCGATGCTGTCGTTTTAGCTGAAGTCATGAGTGAGGCGGCCGATACCTTGGCTCAGGAAATTCAGCGTTCTCTTGATTATTTCTCCGCGACATCGACCGATGACAAGGTAACTCGATTGTTTATCAGCGGTGGCGTTTCAAAAACCACCGGGATTGATAAAGCTTTTGAGCAACGTCTCGGCGTGCCCGTTGAAATCCTGGATCCCTTCCGCCGCATTGAGGTGGATGAGGACCTTTT
>MAXT01000256.1:2861-3359 GCA_001751225.1 Desulfuromonadales bacterium C00003107
CATATGTACAGGCTGTTGGCCCCCTCTTTGCGGTCGGGGTGGGACTTGCCATGAGGAGGTTGGGCGACAAATGATTCGTATCAATCTGCTACCAGTCAGAGCTGCTCAGAAAAAAGCACGGATGCAGGGCCAGTTGGTTGTGCTGGTGCTGAGTCTGGTTGTGACCTGTTTGATCTGTGGAGGTCTCTATACGTCCGTGGCGGTGAAGATTTCTGCGGAAAAAAAGGAAATTGCCCAAATCGATAAGGAGATCAAGCGTCTTAAAAAGACCCTTGGCGAAGTGGCCCAATTCAAGAAATTGCAAAAAGAATTTCAGGGCAAGCTCGATGTGCTGGCTAAATTGAAGGAAAAGAAGACCGGGCCGGTGTATCTGCTTGATGAATTAAGTCGGGTACTGCCGGATAAGCTGTGGCTCTCTTCGGTCAAGGAGTCCGGTGGAAGGGTATCGATCAAGGGGGTCGGGCTGAATGAAGAAACCGTTGCCCGCTTTATGCGCGA
>MAXT01000256.1:3447-4308 GCA_001751225.1 Desulfuromonadales bacterium C00003107
TTGAAAAGATTTTCAACTGGCCTTTGTACCAACGAGTGCTACTGCTCTCAGGAGTGGTCGCTCTTATTTTGGCAGGGTTTGTTTATTTTGTTTATCTCGAGAAACATAAAGAATATGTTCAGCTCGAGGAAAAAAAGAATACTCGTTTGGCCAAGTTGCAGGAAGACCAGCGGATTGCCGATAACCTGCCTAAGTTCAAAAGTGAATACGAGAGCATGAAGCGCAAGCTGGATCGCGCCTTGGCAGAGTTGCCGAATAAGAAAGAAATTCCGACTTTGCTGACCAGTATTGCCTCTCTGGCTAAAGACAACGGTCTTGATGTGCTGCGCTTTAAGCCTGGCGCTGAAAAAACTCAGGGGTTTTACGCCGAAGTTCCGGTAAGTCTTAAGTTGGTCGGTTCTTATCATGAAGTCGCTATGTTTGTGTATGATGTGAGCAATCTGGCGCGAATCGTTAATATCAACAACCTCAAGTTAGACTCCCCTAAAATGCAAGGGGGCAGGAATTTACTGTCGATCGAGTGTCTGGCGACTACCTTCCGGTTCATCGAAGGCGGTACCGCGCCCACGAAAAAGAAGAAAAGGAAGAAACGATGATGCGCTTATCCTTCCTTACCGTACTTTTGCTGATTGCCTTTCTCTTTTCGTTGTCGGGCTGTGGCAAGGACGCTCCTCAGTCGAAAAAGACTGTTGTTAAGACGAGCAAGGCGAAGGTCGGGACAAAGAAACAGGCCCTGCAGGAAAAACCGTCAGAGGCGGAAAAGGTCGAGCCAAAGTATGTTTATGAAGCGGCCGGTCGTCGCGACCCCTTTTTAGCTTTGATGCAGATTCGCAAGCCTGTTTCTGAAAGCGGTCAGCCCCT
>MAXT01000257.1 GCA_001751225.1 Desulfuromonadales bacterium C00003107
TCGGATGCCGTCGGAATATGCAGGCCGAATGGGAGCTTGCAATGGCAGGGAACTTGGGTGCATTTGATGATGCCAAAGCGCAATAATTGAATGCGTAGGTTTTCGCCAGGTACGTTAGTTATGGTGGCGCTCTGGCCCCGCCGCAGTTCGTTTAAAGACATGGAGTTCTCCTTGCTGATGGCCGTGAAACTGAAATCGAATTTCAAGATAAAGAGAGCGAGTAATTTGGTCAAGAAACAAATGAAAAAGAAATTCAAAATCCATGGGCCGAGGTCGATTTACGGTCTAGTGAAGCCTGAATATTTGTATTTATTACGACAGGAGAGGAAGGCGGATGAACAAGTCGGGGCGCGTTGCGAGCATGAGGTTGAGCCTGATCGTTTTAGGTGTGACCTTGGTCACGGTAGGGTTTGCAGTCAGCAGCGACATTCTCGATTTCAAGGTGGTGTCTCATGAGTGCAGATAACCTGGTTCTGGAGGTCGACTATTCCTATGCCGGCAATTTTGGCGAGGAGGTTGCTCGCAAGGTCGTGCAATCAGGGACTGCAGGGCCGTAAGGTATGCCGGGCAAGGTGGCCGTAGGGCGGCACAGGGTACGTCGCCGCGCGGGAATTTCGTTACATCTCGTAAATTGCCAACAAGTCGGCTTGTTTTGCTGAGGCCTTGACACGGTGCCGAGCAACATGCATACTGGTTGGTATGAAGCATAATAGAGACCCAGATCAAACTCGTCAAACGATTCTTGAGGCCGCGGCGCAAGAAATCCATCTCAACGGTTTTCAGGCTGCTAGTCTGAGCCGCATTCTGGCCAGCACTGGGCTGACTAAGGGGGCTTTATATCACCACTTCCCCAACAAACAGGCCCTGGGTTACGCGGTGTTGGAAGAAGTAATCCTTGTGCAGGGGCGGGAAACCTGGATCGGGCCTCTGGAATGTTGCGCCGACCCAGTAGATTGCCTGCAGGAGATGATCTCCTCCCGGTTTAAGGATATGACAGAACAGGACCTTTTGCTCGGTTGCCCTCTTAATAACCTGGCCTTGGAAATGTCTCCTATCGACGAAGGTTTTCGCCGCCGGGTGCAGAAAATTTACGACCTGTGGACGCAGGGGCTGGCTGCGATCCTCGCCCGCGGGCAGGGCAGCGGTAGCGTCAGGCTCGCCATCGATCCCTTCAAGGTGGCAACCTTTATCGTTGCCTCCATTGCTGGAATTCGCAGTCTAGCCAAAACTGCTCAGAGTAAAGCGGTTTTGGAAGCCAGCGCTGATGCGCTTATTGATTATCTGGAAACTTTACGCAACTAGGAGATTTTAGAGAAAATTTGATACCAACCGGTCGGATTCTCATGTGCCGATGCAGGTAGAGAGCTGATTGAAGATTCCGTTTAATTTAGTGTGTTGCCGAAGAAAGGAATGCTCAACACGGGGGCGATCCGATATTTGGGGCCCCCGAAAAAGGGAGGAGAGTCATGGGACATCTGGTCGGCAAGGATATTTACCGCAAGCTTGGCAAGAAGATAGATAACCTCACCCTGCGAGCTCCCTGGAACGACACCCTGTTCGCCATCCTGAAGGAAATCTATACGGAGGAAGAGGCGAATGTCGTTGTCCGGATGCCCTACGTGTTGTCGAACCTGGAGCGCATCGCTAAGATCACCGGCTATGAGCCTGTTCGGTTGCGCACCCTCATTGATGGCCTGTGCGACAAAGGGCTGATTCTCGACCTGTGGGTTAACGACGAATATAATTATATGCCCTCGCCGCTTATGGTCGGCATCTTTGAGTTCACTATGATGCGCACCGGCAACACGGTGAACAGCAAGGAGTTAGGCAAGCTGTTTCACGAGTACATTGACGATAATAAGGCATTCTTTTCGGCGAATTTTAATGATGACATGCGGATTTCCATTATGCGCACCCTGCCTCACGAAGAAGCGATCAAGCAGGGAGAATATATGGAGATTCTCGACTATGAAAAAGCTTCGGAGCTCATCGAGTCTTCCTCTAAGTTCGCCATTGGGCTTTGCAGTTGTCGCCACGAAAAGCACCATGCCGGCAAAAAGAATTGTGATGTTCCGCTAGAGTCTTGCACAACCTTTGGTTACGGAGCGGATTACATCATACGACATAACCTAGGCAGGGAAATCTCCCAAAGTGAGATGCGGGACCACTTCGTTCGCTCAAAGGAGATGGGCTTGGTGCTCAATGCCGACAATGTGCAGAATAATCTCGCTTTCGTCTGCCACTGTTGTAAGTGTTGCTGCAATCCGTTGCTGGGTATTCGTGTCTCCGGTTATCCCCACTCTTTGGTTACTTCCAACTTTATCGCTGAAATTGATGCCTCGGCCTGTGTTGGCTGCGGAAAATGCGCCAAGGCTTGTCCCATCGAGGCTATTGAGATGGTCCCGGTCGCCAAGGGGCAGGGCAAGGGTAAAAAGCTTGCCAAGGTCGATAGCTCTATATGCTTCGGCTGCGGGGTTTGCGCTCTGCCGTGTAAGTTCGACGCTTGTCAGCTGAGCAAGCGCGGACAGCGGGTGATCCATCCGGAGACGACTTTCGAGCGGGTCATGCTGCAGTGCCTTGAACGAGGTACGCTGCAGAATCAGATCTTCGATAATCCGCAGAGCCTAGGTCATAAATTTATGCGTGGGTTTGTCGGTGGCTTCCTGAACCTGTCACCGGTCAAACGAGCCCTGATGAGCGATACCATGCGTTCGCGGTTTCTTAATGCGATGAAAAAAGGAGTGGAAACGCAGGGCAAGGGTTGGCTCGCTGACATGTAGGCCGTCATCGGCTGCTTAGCTTTTACCTCTATGCTAAATAGACCCCTGACGCTGCGCCTTTGAAGGGAAGGGGCGCCTTCGATAAATACACAGACATTTAAAGAGCATAAGGAGACCTGACAATGAACAACGAACGTTTCAAGCATCTTCGTGATTATATCGGCTACGATAATCTGCAATTGGCAAAGATGCTAAACATCGATGTCGCCGAAGCAGAAGAATTTTGTTCGGGAAGAAAACCGATCCCCGACACCATGGCGGATGAATTGGAAGCATTCGCAGATTGGTCGAGTGAGGTCGGGGATACTACGGTAAAAAGGGACTTGGCGAAAAAACACTTAGGCAAAGAGGGGCAATAACCATGGCAACCCTGTTCGAAAACACGACGATCAAAAACCTCCATTTGCGTAATCGCTTTGTGCGGTCAGCAACTTGGGAGGGAATGGCTGATGAACAGGGGGCGCCGACTCCCGAACTGAACCAACTGATGGCGGATTTGGCTCAGGGTGAAGTTGGGCTGATCATCAGCGGTCATGCTTATGTCAGCTCCGAAGGTCAGGCAAGTCTCTGGCAGATGGGGGTACATGACGAGGGACTGCTACCGAAGCTGGCGCTGATGCCTCAAGCAGTGCATGCCGCCGGGGGGCGAATCGCTCTGCAGTTGGCCCACGCCGGTGCTTACGGCAGTGTCCCGGAGGGGACGATCGGTCCCTCGGTGATCGCTGACCATGAGGGGAAGATCTGTCAGGCGATGACCAAAGAGGATATTCAGCGGGTCGTGATCGCATTTGCCGATGGTGCTGCCTTGGCAAAACAGGCCGGTTTCGATGCGGTGCAAATACATGCAGCCCATGGCTACTTGCTCAGCCAGTTTCTCTCGCCCCATTACAATCACCGCGAGGATGAGTATGGCGGGAGCCTGGAAAATCGCGCACGCATGGTACTTGAGGTGCTGGCAGCCGTTCGCCGGGCGGTAGGCGAAGACTACGCTGTTTTGATCAAGCTGAATTCCGATGACTTCATCGACGGTGGTCTGACGGTCGAGGATATGCTCCAGGTAGCGGAATTACTGGAAAGTGCCGGGATTGACGCTATCGAAAT
>MAXT01000258.1 GCA_001751225.1 Desulfuromonadales bacterium C00003107
CGGCTTGAGTTTAAAAAATACTGCCGCTTCTGTCAGAAGCACACCGCTCACCGCGAAACTAAGTAGTTTCAAGGGTAGGGAGCAGGGCCGCAGGTTGTTGCGGCTTTTTGTATGCAGGCCAGTAGCTCTAATGGCTAGAGCACCGGTCTCCAAAACCGGGTGTTGGGGGTTCGAGTCCCTCCTGGCCTGCCACTTTTTACGGTCCGGCGTATGTTGATAGGAGTTTCAGGTGTTTGATAAAGTCAGGGAATTTCTTGCTTCTGCAAAGAGTGAACTGGGTAAAGTCACTTGGCCTTCACGGAAAGACACCTATGCCTCTACTCTAGCTGTTATTGTGCTTGTGCTTGTCTCGGCCGTTTTTCTCTGGGTTGTCGACACGGCTTTGTCAACTTCCATTCGGGCGGTGCTTTAAGGCTGCCACAAAAGAAGAGTTGTTATGGCGATGAAGTGGTATGGCGTACATACCTATTCGGGTTACGAAAACAAAGTCAAACTGTCCTTGGAAGAGCGGATCCGTTCGCTTAATGTCGAAGACTTCTTCGATGAAGTTTTGATCCCTTCCGAGACGGTCGTTGAGTTGAAAAAGGGCGAACGTAAAACTTCGACGCGGAAATTCTTTCCCGGGTACATTCTGGTGCGGATGGAATTGAACGACGAAACCTGGCACGTGGTGAAGGATACGCCCAAGGTGACTGGTTTTGTCGGCGGCGGTACTGTGCCGGCTACTATTCCGGACGAGGATGTGGCCAAGATTGCCGCCCGCATGGAAGAGGACGTTGAGCGGCCCAAGCCGAAGGTGGCTTTCGAGGTTGGCGAGACGGTCCGGGTTGTTGATGGTCCGTTCCTGAATTTCACCGGGGTCGTAGAAGACGTCAAACCTGACAAGGCCAAGCTGAAGGTAATGGTCAGCATTTTTGGTCGAGTTACCCCCGTCGAACTCGAATTTATTCAGGTAGAAAAGACCAGTTAAGCTGGTTCTGCAAGTCATAAAGTGAAGGAGTAATTCATGGCCAAGAAGATCATAGGAATGATAAAATTGCAGATTCCTGCCGGTAAAGCGAATCCCTCGCCTCCGGTCGGTCCCGCGCTCGGTCAGCACGGGGTCAACATCATGGAATTCTGTAAGGGGTTCAACGCTAAGACCCAGAGTCAGGACGGGATGATCATTCCGGTTGTCATCACGGTCTTCGCTGATCGGTCTTTCTCGTACATTACCAAGACCCCTCCTGCTGCCGTACTGTTGCTTAAAGCGGCTAAGTTGGAAAAGGGCTCCGGCGTCCCTAATAAGGACAAGGTTGGCAAGGTGACCAAAGATCAGGTTCGCGAGATTGCAGAGCTGAAAATGCCCGATCTCAACGCCTTCGACATCGATGCCGCTATGCGGACCATTGAGGGGACCGCCCGCAGCATGGGCCTGGAAGTTATCTAATTCCTGGTAAAATCTGGAGTACGCAAATGTCTATTGGAAAGTTTCAAAAAGAGGCCAAGGCCAAGGTTGACCGGAGTCGTAACTATCCTGTCGAGGAAGCGATGGCGCTGGTCAAAGATACCGCTTACGCCAAGTTTGACGAAACGGTAGAACTTGCCGTGCGGCTAGGCGTTGATCCTCGTAAGGCGGACCAGATGGTCCGTGGAGCGGTCGTGTTGCCGAACGGTTTGGGTAAAACGGTTCGCGTCCTGGTCTTTGCCAAGGGTGAGAAAGCCCTCGAAGCCAAAGAAGCTGGTGCCGATTATGTCGGTGGCGACGATTTGGTTGAAAAGATTCAGGGAGGTTGGTTTGATTTTGATACCGCTATTGCTACCCCCGATATGATGGGTGTGGTTGGCAAGATCGGTCGTCTGCTCGGACCCCGCAGCCTGATGCCTAATCCCAAGGTGGGTACCGTTACCTTTGAGCTTGCTAGGGCGGTTGAAGAAGCCAAGTCCGGTAAAGTGGCCTACCGTGTGGAAAAAGCCGGCATTGTTCAGGCTCCTCTGGGCAAGGTTTCCTTTGAAGAGGGCAAGTTGCAGGAAAACTTCCTCGCCCTTATGGATGCGCTGGTTAAGGCCAAGCCTTCTTCTGCCAAGGGCATCTATCTCAAAAAAGTGACTGTTTCGAGCACCATGGGGCCCGGAATTAATATCGACGTTCCATCCCTGCAGGCACTGCTCAAATAATTTTTGTTCTACAGGTTAGCAGGGCCGGCCTCGTCTTCGATGATGGCCGGCCTCTTGTGCCTGGCCGTATTTCCTGGTCAAAGACAGCCGGTACGTCACCTGACGTTTAATGGGGAAACCCGCCTGCCTAGGCTTTGGGATGAATGGGATTGAAAGCCCGTCTCTTCCTCATCAAGCTTTGACTAGCAGCCGGGGCCGTTAGGCTCCGCAACTCTAAAGAAAGGAGGAGAGACAGTGAATAAAGAAGCCAAAGGAAATAAGGTTTCCGAACTGTCGGAGCTGCTTAACTCGTCTAAGGCGACCTTCATTGCGGATTATCGCGGGATGGACGTGGAGGCGGTTAACGCGCTTCGTGGTGAACTGCGCCTGTTGGGCGTCGATTACCGTGTGGCCAAAAATACCCTGATGCGGCTTGCCGCTAAAGGCACCGGCGCCGAATGTTTGGATCCGCTGCTGCAAGGCCCGACCGCAATAGCCTTCGCTGGCGAAGATGTTGCAGCGCCAGCTAAGGTTCTCGCCGAGTTGGCCAAGACCAGCAAGTTTTTCGAGCTCAAGGGCGGCGTCATGGACGGCAAGTTCTTGTCCGTCGACGACATCAAGGTTCTGGCTGATCTGCCAAGCCGCGAAGTGTTGCTTGCCATGACGCTCAGAACCATTAGTGCACCGGCAACCAATTTCGTCGGTGTGCTCGCAGCTGTACCCCGTTCCCTGGTACAGGTTCTCGCTGCCATTCAAGAGCAGAAGGCCGCATAAGCGCTACCTTCCGTTAATATTCAAACTACCAACTTTCCCTGGTTGCCGCATGCGGTACCATACGGAGGATATACATCATGGCTGATGTCACTAAAGAGCAAGTTATTGAATTTATCTCCAACATGAGCGTTCTGGACCTGGCCGAACTGGTTAAGGAACTGGAAGAGAAATTCGGCGTTTCTGCTGCCGCTCCTGTTGCTGTTGCTGCAGGCCCAGCTGCTGCTGGCCCCGCCGTTGAAGAAAAAGACGAGTTTGATGTCGTCCTGACCAGCTTTGGCGAGAAGAAGATTAACGTCATCAAAGCTGTGCGCGCAGCTACTGGTCTTGGCCTCAAAGAAGCCAAGGAAATGGTCGACGGTATTCCCCAGACGGTTAAAGAAGCTCTGCCTAAGGCCGAAGCCGAAGAACTCAAGAAGCAACTTGAGGAAGCCGGCGCTTCTGTTGAGCTTAAGTAGTAACTGTTTAATAGTGTTGCCCTTAGCCAAGGTCGCCTTGAGCGGCCTTGGCTATTCTGCATGCGTTAGCTTCCTCAGCTAAAGGAGTAACCATGGCTTATTCGATCGCGAATAACCAGCTTCTAAGGAAACACTTCGCTGAAATTAAGCGAATTATTGATATCCCTAATCTGATTGATATTCAGAAGAATTCTTATAAACGTTTCCTGCAAGCGGATATCTCTCCTTCTGCAAGACAAAATAACGGGTTGGAAGCCGTGTTTCAATCGGTTTTTCCCATCCGGGATTTCAGCGAAACCTGTTCACTGGAATACGTCGCTTATTCCCTAGGCACTCCCAAGTACGATGTGGATGAGTGTCATCAGCGCGGGATGACCTTTGCCGCTCCGGTTAAGGTCAAGGTACGCCTGGTTTCCTGGGACACCGATAAGGAATCGGGTGTTCAGTCGATTCGCGATATCAAAGAGCAGGAGGTCTACTTCGGTGAGATACCGCTGATGACCGAGAACGGTACCTTTATCATTAATGGTACCGAGCGGGTTATCGTCAGCCAGCTGCATCGTTCTCCCGGGGTCTTTTTCGACCACGATAAAGGCAAGACCCATTCGAGCGGCAAGATTCTGTACAATGCTCGTGTCATTCCCTATCGGGGGTCCTGGCTCGATTTCGACTTTGATCACAAGGATTTTCTTTACGTTCGTATCGACCGGCGGCGCAAACTGCCCGCTACGGTGCTGCTCAAAGCCCTTGATTATACTGCTGAGGAGCTGCTTAATTATTTTTACGACGTAGAGACCATTGTCTTTGCCGAGGATGGCTACAAAAAACGCGTCAATCTCACGTTGCTTTCCGGTCAACGGGCCAGCAGCGATATCGTCGCGGAAAACGGTGAGGTGCTGGTCAAGGCTAATCGCAAGTTCACCAAGGCGGCCATTCGCAAGCTTGCCGAACACAAGATCGAGCTGATCCAAGTTCTCGAAGAAGAAGTTGCCGGGAAGATTTCTGCGGTCGATATCGTTGATACCGCCACCGGTGAAATTCTTGTTGAGTGTAACGAAGAAATCAGCGCCGACAAGTTGGCTGAACTGCGTAGCCGCGGCATTGATGAATTTAATGTGTTGTACATCGACAACATCTATGTCGGGCCATATCTGCGTGAAACACTGCTGATCGACAAGGTGGCCACTTCGGATGATGCTCGTATTGAGATATACCGTCGCTTGCGGCCCGGTGATCCGCCGACCATCAAGAGTGCCACGGCGCTCTTCGAAGGGCTGTTTTTCGTTCCTGAGCGTTATGACCTCTCTGCCGTGGGTCGGATCAAACTGAATTATAAGCTCGGACTCGATGTCGCTGCGGATCATACGACGCTGACCAAGGATGATATCCTTGAGGTGGTACGATATCTCATCGGCCTACGGAACGGCAAAGGCACTATCGATGACATCGACCATCTTGGTAATCGTCGGGTACGTGCTGTAGGCGAACTGCTGGAAAATCAGTACCGCGTTGGTCTGGTACGTATGGAACGGGCGATTAAGGAGCGCATGAGCCTGCAGGAAATCGACAGCCTCATGCCTCACGATCTGATCAATTCCAAGCCAGTGTCGGCGGTGGTCAAAGAATTCTTTGGCTCATCCCAGCTGTCTCAGTTCATGGATCAGACCAATCCGCTATCGGAAATTACCCATAAGCGGCGCTTGTCCGCTCTGGGACCTGGGGGTCTGACTCGCGAGAGGGCCGGCTTTGAGGTCCGAGACGTCCATCC